>JAGGYC010000025.1 GCA_021162745.1 Desulfuromonas sp.
ACAACACCATACAGCCGGACTCTCTAACACAACAAGAATGGGAAGATATCTGTAACCGCTGTGGCCTGTGCTGCTTTGAAAAGTTTCGCGACAACAGAAATCGCGTTATCACCACCGCCGTACCGTGCCGTTTTCTCGATATTTTCAGCCGCGAATGCAAAGTCTACCATAAACGTTTTGAGGTCGGTGAAGACTGTCAACAACTCACTCCCGAGGTTGTAGCTACGGTGGATTGGCTACCGGAAGAATGTGCTTATCGGCAGTGGCAGCAACGGCAAACCAAATAGCCATTCACTATATAACAACATTCCGTTATACAACTTAGCCTATACTGTCATTCCACTATGTCGTGATGACGTCGAAAAAATCTATCCCTACCCGACAACTCACTCCATCCGTTAGCCGGTAAATATTTTCCAATTATCTACCGAGCATTATTAGCAGATCCTATTAATTTAAAAGGCGTTGATTGACCGATCTTGCTGGATCTACCCTTTGCACACCCTGTTTATCCCATCCGCACAATGTGCAACAGCTAATCAATTAGCCAAAATCCGGTAGTAACTACTAATTTTTGGCATGGATGCTGCTCTATCTCCGTCACAATAAAATCGTTCCGTTCCGATAGAGATTTAGTCATCACTGAAGGATGGACATAGTAGCCAATCACGGCCAAATACGGAGGTAAAGTACCATGCAACGTTGTAGACACACTTTGATTCTGGCAACAGTCGCCCTGACCATGTTCCTAAGCTGCACAGCCCAGGCAGCAGTACGAAGCAATGTTAATCCATTTAACATTATTGCTAAAATTGCCATTGATCGCACCCAAGTCGACGCACACCATATGGTTGGTGAAATCGCCGAATCGATCAAACATGAATTTGCCGACTACGACTACGCCGGGTTACTGCCGATCAGTGCCGTGGAAAACATGGAGGGTGCAGAGTTTGTTGATGTTGTTCACTTCCCACCTTCTAATGTCATGGGTCAGATTGAATATGCAGCACTGGTTGAGTTCTGGTCTGATAAAGACAACTATTTCTTGCAGAAACTCTCCCCCAAGTATGGCATGAATGCGCCATGGGCTATCAGTGTTTATACAATCTCGGCACCTACTCTGGGTATGCTCAATGCAGCTCATGGATTAGACATCTCCGGCAACGAAGATCAGTTAACCGATTACATTGTCGTTGCAGCGCTTAACCCGAAGGCCGTATCCAAAGTGGGTTATACCGATCTGTCCTATTTCAAAAACATGATGTTCAACTACCACTGCGACCGCGTAAGTGACAACCTTGACGCAGGTACAACCAATGCTCTTGTCGAAACAACTGATCTCGACTGGGATATCGCTAGCGACAACGACTGCACCTCTTTCTTCAGCTGGTGGAACCCCGCGCCTTCTTTTGACGTTAACGACCTGCTCACCGGTGTTGCTATCACCAGCGCTGATGTTGCGGCCCTGCCTGAAGAAGTAAGCATGCCTAGCGTTACTGTCGCCAACGCTGATGCAAGCGATGTTGCAGCAGCCCTCAAGGGTTATATGCGAGCAACTCTGCCTATGTACAAGCCCGGTGCTCCTTTGGCGAGCTTTAACGGTTTGGTACGTCAATTCATGGCGGAATTGTTCGCATGGAACGGTCAGGAAGCATTCGTCGCTAGTTACGCCAACCCAATGACCGCAGACGGTCTGCCTATGGTTGATGTCAACTTTGCAGACATTGACGACATGAAAGCTCAGTTGCCTGCCCTGCTTGACATGTTCTTTGTTCCTATGTGGACTGGTCAGAACCCTGCAGGAATGCCGCTGATGACTCAAGGCTGGAAATTCCCACGCGCCTTTGCTCTCGGCTACAACAATGAAGTACAAGTTGTTGAACTCTGCACCATGTTCTATGCTGGCATGGCTCTGGGTACCGGCATGCATCACAGTCCTGGCATGCCTTGCATGGCAGCCGTCTATCAGGATGGTGACGACGCTGTAGCACAGATGTTCACAGCCAAAGCAACTTTTGCTGCATTCTTCAAAGATTCTGTAATCGCTATGGATAACATGAACATGGACGTACAAACCTACCTGTTCGGTATCTTCCCGGAAGTTATCTACAACGATGTTGCCGCCATGTACAATGGTGCTTTCCAGATGGCCGGCATAGATGCACGCTTCGAGATCCGCCCGTTTTCTCAACAATAGGCTGATCGTCCAGGTCATGATTATGACCTGACAATGTATAAAAAAAGAACGCCCGACGTAGTTGCTACGTCGGGCGTTCTTTTTTGTAATTTCAGAGTCCGTAGGTTGGGTAGAGTGAAACGAAACCCAACGAAGTTCAACCCCGTAAAACCTGAATCAAGTTCGCGGGTCTCGTCTCGCAGCCGACGTACTTTCTTTGAATAGGCCCCAAAGAAAGTACGCAAAGAAATGACCTTGAAAACCGAAACAAAAGCAACTAACTGTGGCGTGTAACTGTTTCAGTGTACGGATTGCGTAGCTAGCCGAACTAAGAGGCGAGCCTGATCTCTTACGGCCCACCCGTTTTTGTCAGATAGTATTTCATCATGAACATGCAAAGAGCTGCTTCCGGGACACGGCGATGCTATTCAGCGCCGACGACCGGGATTGTTTTTACGCGCGCCGTTACGCCCCGGCTTGGCTGCTGAACGTCTTTTAGACGGGCTGGCGTTACCATCACGCCGCTGTTTGCCACACTCTGTGGTTGATGACTTTCCCGAACCGGAATCTAACAATGGCGCACCGCGACGTGGTTTAGCTTTACCACCACGTTTTTGATCGCCAGCGCTGCGTTGACCTTCACTGAGCCCCTGCCTACGTTCTTCCCCCCGTTTGTCACTCTGGTTGTCGCTGCGTTCCAGCTTTTGATCTAATTCCTGCTTCGGTGTTTTGGCTTTTTTAGGCTTTTTAGGGCGCACCGTCCTCAGGATACTTGCCGGCACACCGTGCAGCGGCTCGAAACCTTGCTCCATCTCGCGGGGCAACAGCTGGCCGATCAGGCTTTCAACCGCTGACAGCAGCTTAACCTCATCGGCACTGACCAGTGAGATCCCCTGCCCTTCATAACCGGCGCGACCGGTTCGACCGATACGGTGGATATAGTCCTCGGCCACCTTGGGCAGATCGAAATTGACCACATGGGGCAGCTCCGTGATATCAATACCACGGGCAGCGACATCAGTGGCCACCAGCACCCGTACCCGATTGCCCTTAAAACAGCCCAGGGCACGGCTTCGTTCTCGCTGGCTTTTATCGCCGTGGATCACCGCCGTGGAGATGCCGTCGCGCTCCAGCTGTTTAGCCAAGCTGTCGGCCCCCTTCTTGGTGCGGGTAAACACCAACAGCTGTTGCCAGCCCTGAGAACGGATCAAGTGGCTGAGAAGCTCCGGCTTCCTGCCTTTATCCACCTCGTAGACCCACTGCTTAACGCTCTTGGCCGTCGTATTACGCGGACTGACCTCGATCTGTACGGGCTGATTCAGTAAACCGTTGGTCAGTGAGCGGATCTCATCGGAAAAGGTCGCCGAGAAGAGCAGGTTCTGCCGTTTTTGCGGCAACATCGCCAAAATTTTGCCGATCTCGTAGCTAAAGCCCAGATCCAGCATCCGATCCGCCTCATCGAGGACCAGCGTTTCAAGCTGATCAAACCTCAGCGCATTCTGACGATAGAGATCGATCAAGCGACCCGGCGTCGCCACCAGCACATCAACGCCACCGCGTAGTTTCATCATCTGCGGATTGATCTTCACACCACCATAGGCCACCGCCGACTTCAACGGTAGAAAGCGACCATAGGCAGCAACACTGTCCGCCACCTGCACCGCCAATTCACGGGTCGGCGTCAACACCAGGGCACGGACATGGTTGCCCTTAAGCCGAGGCCCGGTTGTCAGGCGCTGCAACAACGGTAGGGTAAAACCGGCGGTCTTACCGGTACCGGTCTGCGCTGCGGCCAGCACATCCCTACCGGCCAACACTGCCGGAATGGCCTGAAGCTGAATCGGCGTCGGCGTATCATAGCCAAGCTCGTCGATAGCACGCAGCAGCGGTTCACAGAGACAGAGAGAAGAAAATGACATGGATAATAGCTCGATTCGTAGTTAAGTAGTATAGTGTAACTATACAGTATTGTGTCGATATTTAGTCAGAGTTTTGTCACAGCTAAACATTCGATACATTCAGCCGATAAATCTTTCAGAATCTTTCCTGAAGGAGCAGCTATGGTTAGCATCACAAACATTGCATCGTTAAACAGACAACCTGTTCATGATGAAATATCATCGTTCAAGTTATGCGGGCCGCAAGGGATCAGGCCCGTCCCGCAGCTCGGGCAGTCACGCAATCCGCACACAATACCCGTTAGCTCCACTGTTAGTTACTTTGGTTTTCAAGGCCATTTCTTTGCTTACTTTCTTTGGGGCCTATTCAAAGAAAGTACGTCGGCTGCGGGACGAAACCCGCGAACTTGACTTTATGGATTTTAAAGGTTTGATCAATATTGATCTGGTATCAAACGGCAACATCAGCTGAGGTAATCCGGGGTACGCGGCCCCGGACGCCGACCCCGATGCCGCCCTACTTTTAGAATCATCCAAAAGTAGGCAAAACATGACCCCGAATGTCTTGCCCTGCGGGTTCCCTCCAACCAATCGCTTACAACGAAGAGCCCGCAAAACTCGCTACGCTCAAACAGTTCCGGGCAAATACTCTCGTTGCCGCTCACTGCCTTCGGCGGCGACAAACGGGGGAGCACTACCAGACAATTTAAGTCTTGAAAGGTCAATAATATAAAAAAATCCGATTCCAGAGCGTTTTCTACACCGGAAACGGATTTATTTAATTCAACAGTCAACCTCACATCTTTATCAATAAAAGCTTGGGGTTAACGCTTCTTTTTCCCCTTTTTCCCCTTTTTGTCCTGGCTGGCCTGGAGCAAGGCACCAAAAGAACCCATACCCGATCCGGTCATTTGATCAGACCACGATGTTTCCGTCACCTCCACCTCAGTCCCGGCCGGCACCAGCGAAATACGCCGCTGATCAACATCGATTTTTTCTATAGTGACAGCCAACTCCTGCCCCACGGCCAGCACTTCGCGGGGATGAATGAGACGCTTGCCTTCACCAAGCTTGGAGATATGCAGCAAGCCGTCAATCCCCTCTTCGAGGGTGATAAAGGCGCCAAACTGCGCCAACCGCGACACCTTGCCGGTCTGCGTACTGCCCACCGGGAAATTATCGTTCACCGTCGTCCACGGATCAGCCAGGGTGTCACGCAGGCTGAAGGAAAACTTGTTGTCCGCCCAGTCGATCCGCTTCACCACCAGCTCCAGCTGTTGACCGACGTGCAACACCTCATTCAAATCTTCAACACGGCTGTAGGCCACTTCGGAGATCGGCAACAGGCCTTCAATTCCGCCGATATCAACAAAGGCACCAAAGTCGCGAATCGAAGTAACCTCGCCGTTAACCCGTGCCCCCTCTTTCAACGTCTTCTTCAGCTCTTCCTGCTGAGCGCGGCGCTCCTCTTCCAACAGCTGGCGGCGCGAAACCACCACATTGCGCCCCTGCTCGCTGAACTGACTGATCTTGACCGGAAACGACTGGCCGATCAACTCTTCGGGGTTTTCCTGACGACGCAGGGCGATCTGCGAATAGGGGCAAAAAGCACGCACGCTGCCCGGCAGCATGATCTCGTAACCACCCTTGATCTCTTTTTCCACCCGACCATCAACGGGAATACCACTGCGCCACGCCTCTTCCAGCTGAGCGGCGCCAGAACTGCCGCCACCGATACGGGTGGTGAAACGCATTTCACCGCCGGCACGCGACATGAAAAATGCCGAGATGGTGTCACCGACCTCAGCGGTCAATTCACCATCATCGTCCTGCAGTTCGCGCACATCGAGAACACCCTCACCCTTCTGGCCGATATCGAGAAATACCCAATCCTTGCCAATCTGCAAAATAGTGGCCTCGGTCTTCTGTCCCAGTTCCAGCCGGGTTGAACCGCTCATGCTCGCTTCAAGCATGGCTGCAAAGTCTTCGTTTTCCAGATCATCATCAAGATCGAAATTTTCGTCGGTCATGGGTGGTATCCTTGTGCGGGTTAAGGTTTATCGGATGTTTGATTACTTTTCGTTCGCTATCAGGCGCAGATCATATCATGCCGGGCGCAGATTGCATCAGGAAATACAAAGAGCATGGGCATATCATCCAGAAGAAAGAATTACGCTTCATGGGTTGATTACCCGTACAGATCAATTACGCTGTGAGGCTAAGGCCGTGGAACGCAACTTCGTAAAGACGAGACATTAAGAAAGTCCTAAGCTATTATCAAGCTCAAACCGATAACATGTGATGGTGTGTGAATTCGTCGGTAAACGAATTCCGGTAACAACGATAGTAAGATGAGATAATCACTCTGAACCAGGGAAGGTCTATATGAAAAATAAAC
>JAGGYC010000088.1 GCA_021162745.1 Desulfuromonas sp.
CTCAAGCACTATCAAGCACTATCAAGCACTATCAAGCACTATCAAGCACTATCAAGCACTATCAAGCACTATCAAGCACTATCAAGCACTATCAAGCACTATCAAGCGCCATCAAGAACCAAATGCTGTGCATTCGGTTCGATAATCAAAAAAAGTTACCGGTTTACGTTTGTCTTGTTGAATCGTCTTGCGGCATACGCTATCGACATCCTCAATCACCACCTGCGGCTTGACACGGATACGGGCAGCAAGTCGTTCTTCAATGTGATGGGCAGTGAGTTCAGGACAAGCACTGCCGACCACCACCCGGATCCGGTCCGACAGTGCATAATCGTCAAAGACCTCGATATAAAAGGCGGCAACCTGTTCGATCTCCTGCAACACAGCAAAGATCGCCGGAGGATAAACCGTTGTCCCGCGATATTTGAGCATCTGATTTTTACGCCCCAGAACCGGTCCCAACCGCCAGCTGTTACGCCCACAATTACAGGGTTCGGTGTACAGAGTGGCAATATCTCCGGTACAAAAACGTAGCAGCGGCATCCCCGTTACCTGCAAAGGGGTCGCCACCACTTCACCTGCGGTGCCATGGGGCACCCGAAGTCCCTGATCATCGACAACCTCAACCATCATCAACTGTGGAGACACATGGCCGCCACAACCTTCGGGACAATCGACAAAGGTGGTCGCCATCTCAGTACTGGCATAGGTGCCGAAAATCTGTGCCTGCCATGTTTGTTGCAGGCGTTCACCGAGAGCCGACAGCTCAAGATTCTGTTGCCGCACCGGCTCGCCGATGCAGATCAATTTCTTGACCCCGCAGCACTGAGGATCAATCCCCTGCTCGCGCAGCGTACTCGCCAGGGCCAACAACATAGTTGGCACGCCGACCATGGCACTGGGGTGGAAACGTTGAACCAGCTGGGCAACCACGGCCACGGAACTAGAACCACCGCGAATCGCTGTCGCCCCGATCTGCTTGAGACCGAGGAAATAAGCCATTCCGGCCATAAAACAGCGATCAATCGCTGCGGCAATCAGCACCCGATCATCGGCGCTCAAGCCCGCAGTCACAAAGGCTAACTGCTCGTTAAAGGCCAAACGATCCAAATCCTGACCACTTTGCATAAAAGCGACCGGCAGACCCGTTGTTCCAGAAGTCAGGCAGATATCGGAAATCTGCTGCTGATCGACACAGAGGAACTCATCGCCATTGTGCTCACCATGGCGCTCAAGATCATCCTTGGTTGTCAGGGGCAACTGGGTCAGATCGTCATAACTGCCAATCCGGGCCAGATCAATACCCAGCTGCTGACAACGCCGACGATAAAACGCCGAGTGCTGAGCTACATACTGCACATGCCGACGCAGCAGTTGCTGTTGCTGCTGCTCAATCTGCTGCGCTGGGGCAAACGACAGCTCGGCAGAGAGTATGAGTTCCGCCTGGCTCATCAGCGCCCCTTTACCAAAGCGGATTCAGCAGATGAACTCATCTCAGCCAACGTCTGGGCCATTAATCCCTTCACCTGCTTTCTCAATTGCAAATGACCACCCTCATGCTGAAAAGACTCAACGCTAACGGGTGGTAAGATGCGTAATCGAACCGATGCCGGATGTAAGGATTTACGCCCCGGCGGCAGCAAAACTCCCGTACCGCTAATACACAGCGGCACAATAGGTCGACCACTGGCCACAGCCAGTTGAAAAGCACCGGAATAAAAGCGCTGTAACTGACCATCACGACTGCGGTGTCCTTCGGGAAAAAACAGTACCGAACCGCCCTTATTCAGGATTTGTATCCCTTGCTCTGTCGTCTGTTGCCAACCCTGTTCTTCCACCTCTAGGTAATTGGCCATGCGCATAAAAAAACGGTACCAGAACATCTTAAAGGGCCAGGAGCGCACGGCGAAAGTGACATCACTATGGGGCAGAGCGCCCATAAAATAGGTGTCGAAAAAAGACAGATGATTGATGACAAACACACAGCCATCCGGCACCTCTTCATCGCCTAAACCATCGCGTTTAAAATCAATAAATGGCGAGATCAACAGCAACCAGCCGCGCCCGTAAAGCCAGATCAGATGGCGGACAATACGATCAGTAGACCAACGGTAACGTAAACGCAGATATCCCGACGCCAACGGCGACAAGCCAACACCGAGCAGCGTCCACAGCGCCAGCAGGCCATAGACCCAGAGATTCATTATCACGATATGCGTAGAGCTGATAACGGGCATCGATTACTTTGATTCGGCGGTAATTTTCTTTATGACAAAGGAGTGGATATCGCCGAGAGTGCGAATCTCCTTCACTTCAGCTTCTTCACGAATTTTGAATTTAAACGCGCCCTCAAGCACAATCACCATATCGACGGTGTCAAGGCTATCGAGACCAAGATCTTCATAGATAGACACATCAGGCTGCATCTCATCGAGTTCAAGTTCAAACTCTTCGGCCAGAGCGATGTTAATGGTATTAATAACTTCCTGTTCAGTCATGATCGTATCTCCTGAGCACCAGAGAGGTATTGACGCCTCCCAGGGCAAAATTATTTTTCAAAGCAAACGTTAGCGGCTGGTCAGAACGCGCACGTACATAATTGAGATCGGCACAGCGTGGGTCGACATTTTGCAGATGGAGGGTTGGTACTAAGCGACCACGGCGTAACATGTCAACGGTGGAAATGGTTTCCAGAGCGCCACTGGCAGCCATGGTATGGCCCAAATGCCCCTTCAGGCTACTCACAGCAACCCGGTGATCAAACACAGTGGCGATGGCCTGACTTTCAGCGATATCCCCCTGTTCCGTTGCCGTAGCGTGGGCATTGACATAATCAATCTGTTGTTCTTCAATCTCAGCAACGGCCAAGGCCTGGCGCATACACTGCGCCATAACACCGGAATCAGGATTGGCAATATTGCCGGGATCGGACAGGGTGGCAAAACCAACAACCTCACCGAGAATCTCAACGCCACGATTTAAGGCGGAATCCAGAGATTCGAGCAACAGAATACCGCTACCCTCGCCGCACACCATACCATCACGATCCGCGTCAAAAGGACGCGGAGTCTGTTGCGGCCGATCATTGAACTGCGTCGATGCCGCATGCATCACATCAAAGGTGGCACAGGTCAGCGGATGCAGTTCATCGGCGCCGCCACACAACATCATCTGTTGATGTCCGGCAACGATCATCTCGTAACCATAGCCAATGGCCTGGCTGCCCGTCGCACAGGCGGCTGATGGCGCCAAAATCCGACCGCTGATATCGAAGGTCTGGGCAATATTGGATGCGCAGCTATGATTCATTATCTTAAAGAACAGCGTCGACTTCATCCGCTCCAGACTATGATCGAGAAAATAGTCTTTAAAAAAAGCCTCTATTGTTTCTGTACTGCCCACAGTTGAGCCGGCGGCCACTCCCAGCTGTCCGGAAGAATAGAGTTCCGGGCCGACAGCGCCCTGAGCCAACGCCTCTTTGGCCGCCAGGGTGGCGTAGATCGACAGCCGTGACATGGATCGGCGATGCTTGCGGGCAATCTGCTTAGGATCGATTCCGCTGACCTGACTGGCCACCAAGCTGCGCAAGCCCTGTACCTCACGCAATGCTTCATAATACTGAACGGCGCTGCGATCTTCATCCAGGCCGTCGAGCAAATCGTTGACAGTCGGTCCAAACGGAGAGACAGCCCCCATGCCGGTTATAACCACTCTATTCAACTGCACTGATTCAACTCCTCGAGAACACGTTCATGACCAAACATGGCACCACAGGTATAAAAAGCACCGACCATCGCCCCCATAACACCCGGAGCGATTAGGGCCTGACCGGATAAAAACAATCCCCGAACCCGCGTTGCAGCCTGTAATGGGTACTGTTCAACCTCATGCCGTATACCATAGACAGCACCGCGCTCGGTATACATGTAATCGCGCAATGTCAGCGGTGTGGCAATAAACGGTTCACCCATCTGTTCAGCCACCTCAGGGACGGCATGACGGATACGTTTCATCAACCGGTCACCGAGTTGTTGCTTGAACATTTGATAATCGACCGGCCGTTTTCCGCGCGAGCTCTGCTGCCAGTTTTCAACCTCATCAAAACGGGCAGGCAATATTCCCATCACCCCCGTCGAGGGCCCCTCACTAGCGGATGTCAGATAAAACGGTCGTTGTTCCAGTGATGACGGACAGAGCTGCAACCCGCTATCGACAGCGGCGAGATAGAGATTACGCTGCTTCAACGGCTCTGGCTCGTTATTGCAGGGGGCAAACAAAATATGGGCTGAAAACGTTTCTTCAAGCGCTTGCAGGCGCCGCCGATACACCGGACGAAACAGCCCGTCAGGCAACCAGGACAACAACAATCGCGGATCGGCCGCATTGATTACAGCCCGACACTCTAACACCTGCCCCGTGGCAAGTTCAACCCCTGACACCTGCCGATCTTGAGAAACATGAATTTTATCTACTCTGGCTGAGCAGAGCATGTCAACACCGGCCCGCCTGAGACAATGATCAAACGCTTCAGCCAAGCGGGCTCCACCACCTCTAACACCATGTACCGAGCGGAAATATGGCCCAATAACCGCAGCATGGAGTCGAAATGGGATCTGTTGGGGAGCGGAGCCGTGCAGCAGACAATGTAAACTGAGCAGGTATTGCAGGCGCCGATTACCGGTCAGTTGCTGCAGATAGTCAGCCAGACTGATGTCTTGAAGGGAATCGAAGATCCCCTGCTGACCAAAGGTGGCATGCAGATTAAGATAGGGCAAACCATCGCACACCGCCATCACATCACGAATGAAGGTGTCGATGGACGATTGTTCCTGGGGAAAAGCATCGACAAGCGATTGGCGTAATGATGATTCACCGACCGGGAAGTCAAAGGTAAAGGGGCTGTCACTGGCAATAACTCGATCGAAACCATTGGCGGCAAACGGAAGAGTCTCGATCTGATCGGCCAAATCAAAAAAATTAAAAAAACGATCAAGCACTTCGCCGTCGCCCATCCCCCCCGCGTAATGGAAACCGGTATCATAGAGGACGCCACGCCGACTAAAACCACGAATCAACGGTGCGCTGACCGCTGCCTGTTCGACAACGGCAACCCGCTGACCAAAATGGGCCAGCAACAGTGCATTGGTGAGGCCACTCACCCCGCCGCCGATAACGACGGCATCATACCTCAACAGCCGTCACCAAAACGGACAACAAGACAAGAATTGGTACCACCGAATCCAGCGGAATTACACAGCACCAGTTCGGGTGCCTGACAGATGGTTTCGGTGGCAATACGTAACCCGTCCGAGTGTTGATCCGGGGAGGAAAAATTAATATTGGGGGCAATGAAACCATCGCGAGCCATCAAGGAACTGTAGACCACTTGGGACGCACCGGACATCCACAGTTCGTGCCCCGTCATCGATTTCACTGATGAGACCCATGGCCCATCAGTCGCACCAAATACCGCTTTGATATTATCCGCTTCAGCAGCATCGCCCGCCGGTGTTGCCGTGGCATGGGCACACAGGTAATCGATATCGGCTGATGCCAGAGACGCACGCTGTAACGCTTCAATCATCGCCCGTTGCAGTCCGCCGCGACTAGGGACAGACAAATTCTCGCCATCGGAAGAAAAAGCATAGGATAACACCTCACCGAGAATCGTCGCTCCGCGCTGCTTAGCTTCAGCGTAATCTTCCAGAACAACAGCAGCGGCGCCGCCACTGGGCACCAGACCGTCACGGCTGGCATCGAAGGGGCGAGAGGCCGCTTGGGGTTGATCCACATGCACCGAAAAGGCGCCGAGGCCGTCAAAACTGCACATGGACTGCCAGTTAATCTCCTGAGCACCACCGCAGATCATCCGTTTCTGCCGTCCCAAGGCGATGAGGTCGGCCGCCTGACCGATAGCATGGCCACCACTGGAGCAAGCAGAACTGAGGGTCCAGCACGCCCCCTGGGTACCCAACAGGGTATTGAGATTCATGGTGACATTCGAAGTCATGGAACGGAAGATCTGGCCGCTGCCGATCGCCTTGGTCTCCTGCCGTTCGCGCAGCAGATCCACCTGCTCGATGGCGGCAATGCAGCTCGAATCACAACCAAAGATCAGACCGGTTTCAGGATTGTGCAGCTGCTCATCTTCGAGCCCGGCCATCTGCAACGCTTCGCGGCTGGCAGCATAGGCCTGCACGGCAAAATCCGGCATGCTTTTGCGCTCTTTACGCGACAGAATCTTTTTTTCGTTAAAGCCCTGAATCCTCCCCGTCAACGGGCTGCGAAAGCCCAGCTTGAGCCGTTCTTCATCAACGACAATCCCCGACCGACCGGCACGCAAAGCGGCACTGACGGTAGCGGTATCGCAACCGAGACAGGAGATGATGCCAACCCCGGTGATCGCAACGCGGTTTAGTTTCATGGTTGAGGTCCATTCCTTTAAATATGCTGTTCATGATGAAATATCATCAATCAAATACGTGCGGGCCGCAAAAGATCAGGCCCGCCCCGCAGTTCGGCTGGATACGCAATCCGCACACAGAACCCGTTAGCTCCACCGTTAGTTACGTTGGTTTTCAAGGCCATTTCTTTGCTTACTTTCTTTAGGGCCTATTCAAAGAAAGTACGTCGACTGCGAGACAAAACCCGCGAACTTGACCTCAGTTTTAAAGAGCATGGTGCATAAAAATAGTTGTCGGGTTACGCTCCGCTAATCCAACCTTTGATGATAGGGCACCTAGGGCATACAAGTACCACCATTAACGGAAAACACCTGCCCAGTGATATAGCTCGACTTCTCCGAACACAAAAAATCAACCATATGCGCGACCTCTTCAGCCCTGCCGACCCGTCCCAATGGGATCATCGGCAGAATATGCTCCATGGGCAAATCCTCAATCATTTCGGTTTCGATGAAACCGGGGGCTACGGCGTTGACCAGAATTTTACGTTTTGCTATCTCAGCAGCCAGCGAACGGGTGGCACCGATCAGACCGGCCTTGGCGGCAGAATAATTGGTTTGTCCGGCAATACCGGTCTGACCCGAAGTGGAGACGATGTTGACGATGCGCCCTTTACGCTTACGCAGCATCAGCGGCAGCACCGTGCGGGTGACATTAAAAAACCCACCGAGATGCACCGACAGCACATCATTCCACTCCTTGTTACTCATCAACGCCAGCAGGGTATCCCTGGCAAACCCGGCATTATTGACAACAGCGAACGGCACCGCCTGATCCAGCATCGGCTTCAACGCCTGCTCGGTCGCATCCATATCCGCGACATCAAACGGCAACAATGTACATTGGCCACCGGCCTGTTCAACGGCCTGCTTCACCTGTCCAGCAGCGTCATGATCGCTACGATAATTCAGCCACAGATCAAAACCGGATTGCGCCAGAGCTACAGCAATAGCCGCGCCGATCCCCTTGCTGCCGCCGGTAACCAGCGCGATTTTCCTTACGTCGTCCGCCATATTACACTCCATGAATACAGGATACATACAAGATACATACAGGATGCGGTGAAAGGCACGAACCACATCCTGAGAATTGTCACAAATCACTACAATTCGGCCATTCTATACAAATGCATAATCCGGCACAACCGGTTAAACAGTGCAATCTTATAAGGGTAAGTTCCGGCAGGTGGGACCGGTAAAAAAACCTGCCGGTCAGGAGGTAATACGGTTGAAAAAACAAAGAGTTCAGGTTAAAATTTAAAGGTTCGGGTAAGTCTTTTCCGGGTGTCTCAGATGCTCCCCTCCAGCGCCCGGCATGAGCTTGGAAACAAAACATTAGGGAAGGTGATGAGTCTTTCATTTCTCAGTTAATGCTGTATTTGGGTTCATCGTGTCCGTCAACCCAGATAGCCGCCAAATAACAAATCCCTGAATCATCTACAAAATAGCGCAGGTGAAGGTGGCGATAGGCAATACTCATAACGGCCAGATGAAACTCAAATTCGTTGCCGCCTATCTGTCTCCTCTGCCGTGGCCATGAACGAGGATGAGCATCAATCGTTTCGAGTATTGTTGTCATCGCCTGCGATAGGGCCTGAAAAGCCAAAGGGCTTGATTGATCTAAATAGGATCTCAGCCGCGAGTATTCCTTGATAAACGTCGGTGTACGCCTGATCTGCTGATACTTGGATTTCATTTTCTAACGATCCGCTTCGATCATTTCAAGCAAATCGTCTATCGGTTCGATTAACCCGTTCCTGATCTCTTTCCACGACTGAATTATCTGCATGTCAGCTTTGCGTTCCAAAATATCTTCCTCGATAAATTTTCTTGCTCCAGCCTTCAAAAGCCCCTGTGGGGTCATGCCGTGAACCCGACAGTATTCACTAATATCATTGAATTCGGAATCTTCCAAAGAGACATTTATTTGATTTCGTTTTGCCACATCAACACCTCGTTAGCTTTTCTAACAATGATAGCAAAGGAAGAATAAGAAGACAAGTGGGGAACTATCCCCAATCCGACATTCTACGGTTTATTCAGATTTTCGGTGCTTAGGCCATCAAGCAACTATGTCCCGACCTGTGGTTTAGGCTCTTTGCAGGTGATGATAATCCCAGATTTTTGCTAATTCTTCCTGCTCTTTTTCATGGGCCTTGTAGATATCCCAACGCATCTGTAGATTCATCCAGAAATCTGCGGACGTGGTAAAAAATTTGGCCAATCGCAAAACGGTACTGGGTTTGACACCACGCTTTTTGTTTACGAGTTCATTCACCCTCTGATAAGGAACATGGATGGCATTCGCCAGCTCTCTCTGGGTAATTTCCAGCGGCACAAGGAACTCCTCAAGCAGCATTTCACCAGGGTGTGTCGGTTCTCTGTTTGTCGGTATACGTATCATAAGAGTCTCCTAGCAGTTTGTCGGACTTTTCGCCCAAAAAATGATAAAAATCATTGGTCATGATTCGCAGCGGTTGGTCAAGACCGACAGTCTGCTAGTGCTCTGTATATCTTAAACATTCGCAAGATTGCGCAGGGATTTTGCGTGTCAGCAAGGCGTGACTTTCGTTGCATAGCCAGAGCTATACAGTGGAAGTCGCAACGCAGTTGACGCGTAAAAGAACAAGCAGGATGCGAAGGTTTAGGGTGTACAGTGCACTAAGAGGCTATACGGTCTTAGCATGAATCAGAAGCAACTAAAATAATTGAAATCGAACCTCTGGATAGTGCGGACAATCTACGCGCCCACTCCAAGCTTACCGCTGCGGAATACAAAGACCAGGTTTTGGGATTGATCCTGCTACGTTACGCACAAAACCGTTACGAGCAGGCAAAATCACACAAAACTAGGGACATTCCCAAGACTGTTGCGGTGCAACCATCTACCCATATTGCCACTTGATATCAAATGTGGGGAGTGTCCCCAGTTTTCCCGATCTTAAGCCTTTCAGCCGTGGTTGTGCCGACAATAGGTCTTTTTCTTTTTGATCCGGCCATCAGGTCATCTAATGATCATAGCCGGGCAGAATGATTCTTATGCCCGGACCACTTGGGCAGATTATCACATATGTCAACAACACGTTGTCCATAGAAAAGATGGCAGGTTGGCTTGAATGAATCCGGAGTCTCGGCATCTTGCCCAAAGTCAAACAGCGAAGGAAAGGCAAGCCACATCCTACACCCTTCATCGGCAATCGGGGTCCCACACTGTTTACAGCTGACCTTGCAGGGCAAGATGCGATCATTCAGGCCCTGCTCGCTATTGAAAAAACGCAGCTGATCCAATCCGGCAGTGAACCTCACGTGATGTTTGTGAAAGATGGCAGCCCATTGCATCGGAGCGCCATGCAGCGTCTGGCATGTTTTGCAGTGACAGAGTTTCGCATCTACGGGCTCAGCACTCACTTCGTATCGAACGCTGCCGCAAAAGCATGAGGCTCGGTACTTTGGAATAAATGCCGCATCATCAAGGGACGCATATTCGGGGCCGAATCGGTTCTTAGTAGAAAGCATCATAAGTCCTTCCGTAAGCATCCCTTGTAGGTTTACATTGAAAATGGATACGAGGTTTACGAGGCATGAGGTAAGGGTAGGAGCGTTAGTCAGTTTGTCAAGCCTGACCCCTTTTCATCCTTGTCAGTTTGTCAAGCCTGACCCCTTTTCATCCTTCTTAATCTTTAATCCGCAACGACCGGTTCATAGGACCATTAAGCCTGTCGTTTATCAAACGGGACGCTTGGATTTTGGCAGTCCCTGAACTACCAAGGCATAGGAGTCGTCGATCATCGAGTGGATCTCAGCCTTGTCAGGATCACACTTGAGGTTCAGGCGCAAAGGATCATCGTTTGTGCCGACCAGGGCGAACATCTTGCCGCTGACCTTGATCACCAGGGTGACAGCATCAAAGGGAAACTCCTCGACGGCAGCGGACTTTGCCATCAGGTAACTTCGCAAGTCATTAAAATTCATCACTCAGCTGCACCTTTCAACCCGATATGCCACTACTTGCGCAGATGACAGACCATGCATTCTTCTTTTTCTGGATGAGACTCAGGCAGTGATTGTATTTCATGGCAAGCAGTACAACCCTTCTCAATCCCGATACGACTTCCACCCTCATCCAATTGCTGATAAAAAACAAGATGCTCCTCAGTTTCAGGTACATCCTTGCCAAGTTTTTTCAGTGTCCCTGTTAATAAAAAAGCCAGAACCGATAAGATGACGCTGATAAAAATCAAATCTCTTTTGGATATCTTCATGATGTTCCGATCAAGTATGGAATGGAACCGGTAGTGACAATCCACTCGACCCGAGCAGGGCGAACAACTTGCCACCAATCTTGATCACTCAAGTGACAGTCTTTCCATATTGAGACGTTAGCTTGATCCGACCCCATTGTTTCGGCATTGTTCAGGACTGACACCATGTGGTCCGCCATCAAACAAACACCACCGCCTGATCCAGCAGCGGCAATTTTGTCACCTGATACTCACTCACATACGACTTTTCAATCTCCACAGGTTCCACTCTGGCCAACCCCAGAAAATGGGCATAACGCACCAGAGTGCGCAAGGTGTAAACAGAGCGGATTGCCTGTTCCGGTGACCAGTGAGGTTGGGGTTCGACCTCACTCACCACCATAGGAAATGCGTTCAGAAAACAGTCTTCATAGAAAAGTGAGGATTGGCTGTCATCACCGTAACGGTTGAGTAAATACAGGCTGAACAGGAACGAATGCTGAATAAAATCAATCGCTACATGCCTGTCGCCATAGGCCCAGTTATACTGTTCGACAAAGGCCCGAAATAAAAGAGGATAAATCGCCGCCATCCCTCCCTCAGCCAGCAGTTTACGACAATTGCGACTGAGGATGAAGCGACCCTTGTATTTACGGATCAATCCAGCCAATTCCGCCACCAGCCGCGTGACATGCAATTCGAAAAAATCTTCTTCTTTGTTGATACCGCCGTAACGGGTGTTACGTTCATAAGTCTCTTCCCCCCAGTAACTCAGAGCCGAGGCACGGCATAACTTTTGCGGCAGGTTTCCCTTGGCGGTGGGTTTCAACCCCTGTTCGCCAATAGCATCCACCAGCAGTTGAAACAGAGTCAAAATCGGCGCGCTTGGTTCGTTATCGAGGCATTCAGGAAAACTGACCAGCTGTGGTGAAGAAAATGGAGCGTTCAAAACGTTTGCCATCTGCTCAGGCGACAACCCATGAAAATCATCAACTTGAGCCTGATTTTCCTGCTCTACGAAACCCGCGACAAAACTCTGGGCGTCTTCCATGGAGGCAAACTCCTGCCCCTCCAGGGCTTGATGCAAGTCAGCGAACATATCGGCGCTGGCGGCATTTATCGGTCCAGACTCATCCTTACCTAGACAGCACTTCTTATATTTTTTACCACTGCCGCATGGACAGGGTTCGTTACGCCCAACACCAGGTTTTTTCATAATTCTTCCCCATCAGTATTCAGGCAAAAAATGATTAGCACCCTGCCTCATTGTTATCTTTTAGCAATTGCCAAAGCCTGTTAGTGGTCAAGCGGCATCTTGCGCCAGACTTGTCCTGATTAGTTCTCGCCATGCCAGTTATACCCTAAAAGTACCATTTTTCACTCCAAAAAGGTCCTTCTAAGGCTTGTTCCACCCCTTATTTGGCACATATTCGCTGTCATATCAGGAAGTTTGCTTGGTCCGACCCCCACGGGCGGGATTCGCTTTTTTCCAATGCTGAATTAAATTCATAACTCAGAATTCAGCGATGCCCTACTCCATTTCAGTAGTGTCCGGTTAGGAATTTGCATAGGCACCAAAGTCCAGATCAATGATATCTGGCGGGTCAAGGCCCTTGCTCGCTGCGTCCTCGGCAGCTTCGTTATGAATTTTGCAGAGGAGTTCTCGCA
>JAGGYC010000145.1 GCA_021162745.1 Desulfuromonas sp.
TCTTTTTTCTCGACATCTTTTCCGACGGCTGCCGTTCAGGCCGCTTTCTCGGAGGTTATTGTGACTTTTCAGGATTTGATTCTGTCCCTACAGAATTACTGGGCACAGCAGGGCTGTATTATTCAGCAACCCTATGATATGGAAAAGGGGGCTGGTACGTTTAACCCCGCGACTTTTTTGCGTTCTCTCGGGCCAGAGCCGTGGAACGTCGCCTATGTTGAGCCTTCGCGTCGTCCTACCGATGGCCGCTATGGTGAGAACCCCAATCGTCTGCAACACTACTATCAGTTCCAGGTGATTCTCAAGCCGGCGCCGCTGAATATTCAGGATCTGTATCTGGATTCACTGCGCAGCTTTGGTCTTGATCCGGCGGCCCACGACATCCGTTTTGTCGAGGATGACTGGGAGTCGCCGACCCTGGGGGCTTGGGGACTGGGCTGGGAAGTGTGGCTTGACGGCATGGAGATTACCCAGTTTACCTACTTCCAACAGGTGGGCGGTATCGATCTGAAGCCGATCCCCGGCGAGATAACCTATGGTTGTGAGCGTATTGCCATGTATCTGCAAGGGGTGGACAATGTCTATGACCTGGAGTGGATCAAGGGGATAAAGTATGGTGATATCCATCACCAGACCGAGGTGGAATTCTCGGCCTACAACTTTAAGGAAGCCGATACCGGTATGCTGTTCCAGCTGTTTGATATGTACGAAAAAGAGTGTATCCAGCTGTCGGAAAAGGATCTGGTATTCCCGGCCTACGACTTTGTTATGAAGGCTTCGCACGCCTTCAACTTGCTCGATGCCCGTGGCGCGATTTCGGTGACTGAACGTGCCCACTACATTGGCCGGGTGCGAAATTTGTCGAAACTGTGTGCCGAAGGTTATGTGGCACAGCGTGAACGGCTGGGCTTCCCGTTACTTAAAAAATAACGTAACTATTCAGCCCGATACGCTGGCAACGCCCATTCCAAGGGACGCCGATTGTTTGAATTCGTGGGCATCCATGGGCACTTAACTGCCGCCATCCGGGCGGTAGATACCCTTTCCATGGGCGTCGCCAGCGTATCTACAGTTATGCTGAATAGTTACAAAATAACTAGATCTGATGGAGCAAATAGCGATGTCCAAAGAACTGTTTCTGGAGATAGGTACTGAAGAGATCCCTGCGGGTATGTTGCCGGTAGCCATGCGCGATCTGGAGCGGATGATCCGCAAGGCACTGAACGACGCCCGGATTGAGTTCGGCGATGTGACAACCATGGCCACTCCCCGCCGTCTGGTACTGTCTGTGGCCGATGTGGCTGAGCAGCAACAGCGTCAGGAACTGAACCTTTCCGGTCCGTCGGTGAAGGTGGCGTTCGATGCCGATGGCAATCCGACCAAGGCGGCCATGGGCTTTGCCCGCTCCAATGGTGTCGATGTTTCCGAGCTCACTCAGCAGGAAACGGACAAGGGGACCTATCTGTTTTTGTCAAAGGTGATCGAAGGTCAGCCGGTGATCAATCAGCTGCCCGAGATGCTGCTGAAGATTGTTTCCGGTCTGTCGTTCAAAAAATCGATGCGCTGGAAGGATCTCGATGTTCGCTTCGCCCGGCCAATGCACTGGATTGTCGCCCTCTATGGCGGCGAGGTGGTGCCGTTTGATTACGCCAACCTGTCCAGTGGTAATACCTCGGTTGGCCATCGATTCATGGCACCGCAGTCGTTTACCGTCAATGGTCTTGATGATTTTGTCGCCCAGGCGCGTGAGCACTTTGTTATCGTTGATCCCGAAGAGCGCAAGCAGATTATCGCCAAAGAGATTGAGCGTGTAGCTCGTGAAGAGGGGGGTTCCCTCAATGTTGACGAAGAGCTGCTCGAAGAGGTGGCATATCTGGTTGAAGACCCCACTCCGCTGTGTGGCAGCTTTGAAGAGGAATATCTGCAACTGCCCGACGAACTGCTGATCACCAGTATGAAGGAGCATCAGCGTTACTTCACCGTGGCTGATGAGCAGGGGAAACTGCTGCCGAAGTTTATCACCATCTCCAATACCCGTCCCAAGGATCCAAGTGTGGTGGTCAAGGGTAATGAGCGGGTGTTGCGTGCCCGTCTGGCCGATGCCATGTTTTTCTGGACGGAAGATCAGAAGTCGACCCTTGAATCGCGTTTGGAGTCTCTTAAGAACGTTGTCTATCAAGCCAAGCTGGGCACCAGCTATGCCAAGGTGCAACGCTTTACCGCCTTGGCCGAAACCCTGGCGAACCAGCTTGATCCTGAGGTGCTGGAATTGACTCGTCGTGCGGCGACGCTGTGCAAGTGTGATCTGGAAACCGGCATGGTCTACGAATTCCCGGAACTGCAAGGGATCATGGGCCGTGAATATGCGACCATCGAAGGGGAAGACCCACGGGTCGCCAAGGCAATTTTTGAGCACTATCTGCCGGTTCAGGCCGGTGGCGATCTGCCCAGTGATAATGTCGGTGCTTTTGTGTCGCTGGCGGACAAGATTGATACCATCTGCGGCTGCTTCGGCGTTGGCCTGATCCCCACCGGTACCGCCGATCCTTATGCGTTACGGCGCTGTGCCATCGGTATCCTGAATATTATCCTCGATCGTGGATACCGTCTGTCGTTGCTTGCACTGATTGCTCAGGCGGTTACCCAGTTGGAAGATAAACTGAATCGCAGTGCCGAAGCGGTCACCGCCGAGGTGGTGGAATTTGTCCGCCTGCGATTTGTCAATATGCTTACCGGCCAGAACTATCCCGCCGATGTGGTGGAGGCGGTTCTCAGTGCCGGATTTGATGATGTAATTGATGCACGGCAGCGCGTTCAGGCGTTGTCTGAAATGAAACAACAGCACGACTTCGAGGCTCTGGCGGCAACATTCAAACGGGTTGGAAACATCATTAAGGGGGGGGTGACCGATGCGGTTGTCGAAAGTGTGTTTGAACAGGAGTGTGAGAAAGAACTGTTTACCGAGTTGCAGCGTGTTCAACAGGATGTTGCCCGCCTAATGGCTGGTGGGGATTATCCCGGTGTGTTGCGTTGTATTGCAGCGTTATGTCCGGCTGTCGATGCCTTTTTTGATGGCGTCATGGTTATGGCGGAAGACGAAGCGGTTAAAACCAATCGTCTGGCTCTGCTGACTCAAGTCGCCGGCTTGTTTGCCGGATTGGCGGATTTTTCTCGTATTGCTGCGTAACATCAGACTTAACGTAGCACGTTTAACCAACTTTTTGTGAGGAGGAAGACGGATGGCAGTCAAGTACGTGTACTTCTTTGGCGATGGCAAAGCTGAAGGGACAGGGGCAATGAGAAATCAGTTGGGGGGCAAAGGGGCCAATTTGGCCGAAATGACCTCCATCGGCCTGCCGGTTCCTGCCGGTTTCACCATTACTACCGAGGTATGCAACGAGTTTTATAAAAATGATCGCAACTATCCTGACGGTCTCAAAGAGCAGGTCGCTGAGCAACTGCAAGCGATGGAGAAGCTGATGGACAAGAAGTTCGGTGATTCCGAACAGCCATTGCTGGTCTCTGTCCGCTCCGGTTCTCGTGCTTCCATGCCGGGAATGATGGATACGGTTCTCAACCTCGGGCTTAATGACCAGACGGTTCAAGGGATCATCAAACAGAGTGGTGATGAGCGCTTTGCCTATGATTCGTACCGCCGCTTTATCCAGATGTACGCCAATGTGGTTAAAGGTCTGGATGGCGAACTACTGGAAGATATCCTCGAAAACATGAAAGAGGATCGCGGCGTCGAGGAAGATACCGCCTTGAGCGCTGCTGATCTCAAAGAGCTGGTCGGCCTGTTTAAAAATAAGTACAACGAAGAGCTTGGCGAAGTGTTTCCCCGTGATCCGCAGGAGCAACTGTGGGGGGCCATTGGTGCCGTATTCGGCTCGTGGATGAACCAGCGTGCCATCACCTATCGTCGTCTCAACAGCATCCCTTCCGAGTGGGGCACTGCGGTTAATATTCAATCGATGGTGTTCGGTAACATGGGTGATGACTGTGCGACGGGCGTTGCCTTTACCCGTAACCCCTCCACCGGTGAAAACCTGTTCTTCGGCGAGTTTTTGATCAATGCTCAGGGCGAAGACGTGGTGGCTGGTATCCGCACTCCGCAACCGATCAATAAAGCCGGTGGTGACGGCACCCTTCCTTCCATGGAAGAGGTGATGCCCCAGAGCTATAATGAGCTGATGGAGATTCAGCAGAAGCTCGAAAAGCATTACCGTGACATTCAGGACATTGAGTTTACCATCGAAAAAGGGCGTCTGTTTATGCTACAGACCCGTAACGGTAAGCGCACCGCCAAGGCGGCGGTTAAAATTGCTGTCGATATGGTGAATGAGGGCCTGATCACTGAGAAGGAAGCGGTACTGCGCGTTGCTCCAGAGCAACTCGACCAGTTGCTGCACCCCTCCCTTGATCCCAATGCTCCTAAAGATGTGATCGCCAAGGGTCTGCCGGCTTCTCCCGGTGCCGCCGCCGGTGAGGTGGTGTTCTCTGCCGACGAAGCGGAAGCAGCCAATAAATTGGGTCTGAAGGTGATTCTGGTGCGTGTTGAGACCAGCCCGGAAGATATCCATGGTATGCACGCGGCCCAAGGCATTTTGACCGCACGCGGCGGCATGACCTCCCATGCGGCCGTTGTTGCCCGTGGTATGGGTAAGTGCTGCGTATCCGGTTGTGGTGAGATCAAGATCAATTACAAGACCCAGCAATTCACCGATCGTAACGGTGATGTCCATAACAAGGGCGATATCATCACCCTGGATGGTTCCAGCGGTGAAGTGATGCGCGGTACCATAGCGACGGTTAAGCCTGAGCTGACCGGAGATTTCGGTATCCTGATGGGTTGGGTAGATGGGTTCCGTCGCCTCAAGGTGCGCACCAATGCGGATAGCCCGGAAGATGCCGCCGTAGCTCGTAGTTTCGGTGCCGAAGGGATTGGCCTGTGCCGTACCGAGCATATGTTTTTTGATGCCAATCGCATCATGGCGGTACGAGAGATGATCCTTGCTGCAGATCTCGAAGGTCGTCAGTTGGCTCTGGCCAAGATCATTGATATGCAGCGTGCCGACTTCCTCGGTCTGTTCCGTGAGATGAAGGGGCTGCCGGTCACCATTCGTCTGCTGGATCCACCGCTGCATGAATTCCTCCCCCATGGCGACAAAGATATTGCCGATTTGGCGCAGAGTATGGGTGTCACCGTTGATACGCTGAAGCATAAGGTGGAGTTCCTCCACGAATTTAACCCGATGCTCGGTCACCGTGGTTGCCGTCTGGGCATCACCTTCCCTGAAGTGTATGACATGCAGGTGCGTGCCATCATGGAAGCGGCCTGTCAGCTGGTTAAAGAGGAAGGCTTCGACATTGTTCCTGAGATCATGATTCCACTGATCAGTGAGGTCAAAGAGCTGGAGATTCTGCGTGCCAATGCCGTTGCCGTGGCTGATGAGGTGATTGCCGAGTACGCTGTCAAGGTGGAGTATCTGGTCGGTACCATGATCGAGCTGCCTCGCGCTGCCCTTACAGCGGACAAGATCGCTGAGCAAGCGGAGTTCTTCTCCTTCGGTACCAATGACTTGACTCAAACCACCTATGGTCTGTCCCGTGATGATGCCGGAAAGTTCCTGCCGTTCTATGTTGAGAAGGAGATCTTCCCGGAAGATCCGTTCGTCGCCATTGATCAGGATGGTGTTGGCGTTCTGGTACAGATGGGCTGTGAAAAAGGTCGTCAGACCCGCCCGGATATCAAGTTGGGCATCTGTGGTGAGCACGGCGGTGAAGCTTCCAGTGTTATTTTTTGCCACAAGATCGGTCTTGACTATGTCTCCTGTTCGCCGTACCGGGTACCTATTGCCCGTCTGGCGGCAGCTCATGCGGTACTGCTCGAAGAGTTGGCTGAGTAAGTTAACCGCGATGTTGATAAATCAAAAAAACCCCCGCAGAGCGGGGGTTTTTTTGTTGGAGGATTGTAGCTGCTGCATCGCGAGGTTTTGTCGGCGAAAAATATGTGCTATAAAGAGCTGTTTAGGTGAAATTATTTTTTAAAAGGATCCCTTGTATGCAGAAACGAACGCTGTGGTCGGCATTGCTGTTGTTTTTACTTGTCTTTAGTGCTCCTGGCTGGTCGGCAGAGGATGTCGAGATTGTCGCTGAAGGCTGTGGCAAGAGTATGAATGCGGCGTTGCTGGATGCAAAGCGGGCGGCTATCGAGCAGGGGATCGGTACGGTCTTGGTTTCGCAGACCGAGGTTGAGAACTTTATGCTGAAGAAGGATATTGTTCTCACTAAAACGCGCGGAGCGATACGCCGCTACGAACAACTGGGAAGTCGTAGCGATGAGTATGGTCAATGTGTGACGATTCGTGCCACGGTCTCCTTGGCGGATATTCGCGAGGACTTGGCCGCGTTACGGATTCTGCTGGAATCGATGCAGCGACCGCGGATGATGGTGCTGATTCAAGGGGCAGCGGGTAAAGCCGCTGAAACCGAAATTATTAATTTCCTCACCTCGAAAGAATTCGATTTGGTTGATCCGGCGATGGTTGCGACATTGCAACAGCGCAGTGAAGATCTGGTGCGTAAAGCTGTCCATGGTGATCCGGTGGCGGCGGCCCAAATCGGTGCCGATAGCGGTGCCGAGTACATCCTGATTGGTGATGTCAGCAATGCTCTGCAGAAAAACGATCTGCTTGCAGGCAGTGGCATGTTTTCCGGTCAAGCGCAGATCTCGGCACGGGTGATCAACTGTTCCAATTCACGCATCGTTGCTTCGAAAACCGCCAGTTCGGCCATGGCGCACATCTCAGAAGATGCTGCTCTGCAGGGGGCCGTATTGAAAACGGCGCAGAAGCTGATGAATACCCAGCTGTTTGAAACCATTGTTACTTCATTTCAAAATCAAGTGAATAATGGCCTGACCCTTGAGGTTGCAGTGCGTAATCTGGCGTCTTTTAAAGAACAGAAACTCGCCAACAGCACTCTGGCGGAGTTGGATTCGGTACAGTCGGTCAATAAACGCAGTTTTTCCACTGGTGAACTCGCCATGACTGTGATGTATCTGGGCGATGTTGACAGTTTTTGTGAAGCTGTTGATGGCCGAAAGTTGGGAGAACGAGTGATGGCGATCACCGAAGTTGTGGGTAACCGGGTGGTGATTCGTCTGAATTAAATTTAGGCCGGTTGAGTTTCCGGCCGAAGGAGGTTGTTGGTGAAGATTATTATGCGTGCTTGCCTTGGTCTGTTGCTGGTTGTGATGTTGACTTCACTGGCTCAGGCTGATTTTAAAAAGACCAAGATTGCTGTTCTCGACTTTAATTTGCAGGGAAGCAATTTCGAAACTAAAGACATGGGCAAGATTGTCGCTGAATGGTTCATCACTGCGCTGGTTAAAGAGGGGCGTTTTGAGGTGGTGGAGCGTGGTATGTTGAAGAAGATCATTGCCGAACAAAAATTGGCCATGAGTGGATTGGTGGACGAAAGTACCGCGACACAACTGGGTAAGTTTCTCGGTGTAAAGGTCGTCATTACCGGTACGGTGATGAAGTTACAGAATATCACTGAGATCAATGCCAGAATAATCGATGTCGAGAGTGCCTCGATTATCACCGCCGAAAACGTACGCAGTGCCAGCACCACCAGTCTGCAGCAGATGGTGGTGCAGATGTCGGAAAAGATCATCAAGAACTTCCCCCTTGAAGGTTATATTGTCCAACGTAGCAAGAAAAATATCACCATCGATTTAGGCCGCCGTGCCGGTGTGAAAGAGGGGATGGAATTTCTTGTCTTTAAAGAAGGCAACGTAATCAAGCATCCAAAAACGGGTGAGATTCTTGATGTCCAGCAGATTGAAACCGGCAAGATCAGGATCACTTCGGTGCGCGGTAAAATATCTGAGGCAAAAATTCTCAAGGAAACCATGATCGATAGCGTTGGTTACGGACAACAGGTGAAAAGTGTTCGTGGTCCATTGAAGCCCCTGCCTGCTCCGGTGGTTGTGGCTCAACCAGCCATGGTGTCGGTTTCCGTTGCCGCACCGGTAAGGTCGAAAAAATCGAATAGTGCCAGAACATATATCCAGCAGATCAAGAGTGGCAATGCTCGCTCTCAGCGCGACGCCGCCAAGCGGATTATTCGTGCGCGGTTGTTTGATACGAGTGTCATGGATGCTATTTCGAGCCAATTGATGAAGGATTTTAACAGCAATGGCAGGGATCGTAATCATGTTGATGCTATGGCGTGGCTGTGTAAAGTCCTGGGGGCTTCAGGTAATAGTAAATATCGCACAACCCTGACAACTGTATCTAACGATGCGACGAACCGTAAACTGCGCGGTTATGCGCAAAAATCTCTGGCAAAATTGTAGATATTTGTCCGTTTTACCGAAAAGCCTTCGCATGTTCGGGGGCTTTTTTTTGAAAGCGCTATGCAGCAGTCGTTAATCCCGATAGATGAATGTTGCCCACTGTGTATGGGGACCGACACGGAGTTTTTTCATGCCGATCGTCTGCGCCGTTATCTCCACTGCTGTGATTGCCAACTGGTCTTCGCCGAGGCGGTGAGTCTGCCAACGGTCGAGGAGGAAAAGCAACTCTATGACCAGCACCAGAACTCGCCGCAGGATGAGGGCTATCGCAGGTTTCTCGGCCGGTTGTATCAACCGTTGCGTACCCGACTGACAACGGGACAGCAGGGTCTTGATTTTGGTAGCGGACCCGGGCCGACTCTATCGGTGATGTTTGAAGAGATCGGTTGTCCCATGTCGATCTACGATCCCATCTATGCTCCAGATTCTCAGGTGTGGCAACGTGATTATGATTTTATCACCGCCAGCGAAGTGGTGGAACATCTTCATCAGCCGAATGTTGGACTGGAGCGGATATGGGCGAGACTTAAGCCGGGTGGATTTTTTGGTATAATGACCAAAATGGTGCAGGATAAGACGGCCTTTGTCTGTTGGCACTATAAGAACGATCCGACCCATGTTTGCTTTTATTCTGCCGCTACTTTTGACTGGCTGGCGAATAAATGGCAGGCCAGCGTTGAAATTATCGGTACTGATGTCATCATTTTCCACAAGCATCGCCACTGAAATGTGTTAGATTTAGCTGCCGTTCATTTGTTGTCGTGTCATTTAATATGAAGCACTCGGAAAGCAGGCTTTATGAAAATCGTTGTTCTCGACGGACATACGCTCAACCCCGGTGATCTCGACTTGCAGCCTTTGCATGATTTAGGTGAATGTGTTGTCTATCCACGGACGTCACCCAATGACGTGATTGAGCGGGCCAGCGGCGCCGAAATCGTTCTGACGAATAAAGTGGTTTTGGCAAAGGAGCATTTTGCTGCGTTACCGCAGTTGCGTTATGTCGGAGTCTTGGCAACGGGAACCAATATCGTTGATCTCGATGCGGCCAGGCGCCATGAGGTGGTGGTCACCAATGTACCGGCTTATAGCACCATGGCGGTGGCCCAGATGGTTTTTTCGTTGTTGTTGGAGTTGACCCAGCAGGTGGGTCATCATGATCGACGGGTGCATGATGGTGTCTGGTGTCAAAGTGAAGATTTCAGCTTTCGTGAAAAGCCGCTCGTTGAGCTGGACGGACTGACTCTGGGCATTGTCGGCTTTGGTCATATCGGTCAGGCTGTGGCCCGTATCGCCCAGGGCTTTGGCATGAATGTTCTCGTCCATGCGCGTCGTGCCTACCGGTTTAAAGAGCTGCAGCGTGGCGAAGGGCCGGTGGATGTTGAACTGAACGGTTTGTTTGCCATGTCCGATGTGGTGAGCCTGCATTGCCCCTTGAGTGAAGAAACCCACCAGCTGGTCAATGCGCAACGGCTGGCAATGATGAAGCCCGGCTCCTATCTGATCAATACAGCCCGCGGCCCGCTGTTGGACGAGGATGCAGTGGCTGATGCTCTACAGCGTGGCCATCTGGCCGGTGCCGGGCTGGATGTGTTGAGCAGTGAGCCACCGGCAGCGGACAATCCGTTGTTGACTGCGCCCAATTGTATTATCACTCCCCATATTGCCTGGGCAACGTTGGCCGCGCGCCAACGCCTATTGGCAGCGGTTGTTGCCAATATTGCTGCTTTTCAAGCCGGTCAACCACAGAATCAAGTCAATTTGTAGCTCATCAGCAGTTTCTGCCGCCATCCCGGTCTATTCTAGTGTCGCTGAGCCGGGGAGTTTTTCTGGTCAGCGCTCACCTGTTCAATTTTATACATCGTCGGCGGTGAGTAGCCGTGCGATGGTTTCAGCGTCCTGTTTATCCAAACGTTGCGATGAGCGGGCCAACTCCACGGTTCGTAGCCCCAACTGCCGATAGACGGCGACCAGCTGTGGCTGGTGCTGTGTCAATTGTTCAAGGTGATCGGTGATTGTTGCCGCATCACCGCGGACGATGGGGCCAGTCAATGCTTGTTCCGGGCCGAGTTGCAGGGTGTTTTGAGTCGCGGTTTGCAGCAGTGGTTTGAGAATTTCTCCCGCTAGAGCCTGATCGTCCATGCAATGAGCCATCAGCGTGCTGGCATCGTGAAACAGCGTGGTGACAAAGTTGGAAACCATGCAGGCGGCGGCATGGTATAGCGATTTATGTTCAGCGCTGATGGTGAACGGGGTGGCACCAAAATCTTTAACCAGTTGATAAGCTAACGGTTGAAGCGCTGTTGCTCCTTCGACAGAACAATAGCAGCCATTGAGGCTGCTCAGCCCCTGCCTGGCGGTGGCAAAGGTCTGTAGCGGGTGGATTGAGAGCAGGTTCCATTGCGGTGTTGGCTGTGACTGTGGCGGGCGTAAGATCTCTGCAGCATGGTGACCACTGAAGTGGATCAGGGTGAAATGTTCCTGTGGCGGCAGCGCTGCCGCCAACTGCCGGGCAACGGGCTGTAGCTGGTCGTCGGCAACAGTCACTAAGATAATCTCAGCGGCCGCACAGCGACGCAGATCGGTGGTGGCCATGAATTCGGCACCGATAAACTCGGCGGCCAGACGGGTTTTATCCGGGTCACGACCAACGATGGCGCTGATGGGATAGCCCTGCTGGCGCAGCAAGGCACCCACCGCCTGTCCGAGGCGGCCCGGACCGATCAGGGCAACACGTGGTTTCATTGTACCCCGATTGTTATTTCGCCAATCCCCTCAATGGCGGCAACCATTTTATCGCCAGCGCAGACCCGGCTGACGCCGGCCGGTGTTCCCGTAAGAATGATATCCCCTGGTTCGAGGGTAAATGCACGGGTGATGGCGGCAATGGTTTCGGGAATACGGCGGATCATCAGGGCGCTACTGTCCTGCTGGCGCATCTCGCCGTTGACCGACAGGCTCAGCTCCAGAGCGTGGGGATCGTCAATCTGCTCGGTGGGGACAAACGTTGACAATGGGCAGGAGGTGTCAAAGCCTTTGGCCAACTCCCAGGGGTAGCCTTTGGCTTTTAATTGTGCCTGAGTATCGCGTAATGTCATGTCGATGCCAATGCCGTAACCGGCAACGTGGGACATGGCCTCTTCAGCCTTGATATGTTTACCGTCACAACCGATCAATACCGCCAACTCCACCTCATGATGGCAGTCCTGCGAATATTCGGGGATTTCTACTGCTTCACCATCAAAGATGATGCTGGTGGCCGGTTTGATAAACAATACCGGCTCGCCGGGGACTTCATTGCCCAACTCCGCGGCATGGGCGACATAGTTGCGTGCCAGACAGATGATCTTGCCGACGGCGATCGGTTGTGAATCCCCTTGCAGAGTGATGCAGTGCATATCAGTTCTCCTTATGACGTGTTGACGCCAGGTTGGCTGTCGGTAGTGCCCAGTTGTGGCGAATGGCCAGCAGCCGCAGACCGACAACCAGTGTTGCGGCCAGCAGCATTACCGTCGAATGCGGCCAGTCGAGCAGGGTGAGTAGATAAAACAAGATGCCGCCGGCCAGACAGGCCGAGGCATAGATCTCTTTACGCAGAATCAATGGGACCTGACTGGAGAGCATGTCGCGGATAACACCACCGGCGGTGGCCGTCATAACGCCCATGGTGACAGCGCCGATAAAGCCGGTATTGAAGTCCAGTGCTTTTCCTGTGCCGATGACGACGAAGGTGCCGAGGCCCACAGCATCGAAATAGAGCAGGGCATTGCTGTAGCGATCAAAAATATGATGGGCGAAAAAAGTGATCAGGGCGAAGGTGATTGAAACGTAGAGGTAGGTCTCATTCTTCAGGCAGAACGGTGGGGTATCACCCAGCAGAATGTCGCGCAGGGTACCGCCGCCGATGGCGGTGACAATCCCCAGTACCAGCACCCCGAGTAGATCCATTTGACGACGGACGCCCGCCAGTGCACCGGATACGGCAAATGCCGCAGTACCGATCAGGTCAAGAACGTAGAGCAGATCCAAAGCGCCTCTCTTTAGCCGGAACCTGAAATGGCAGGTGGATAACAGCTGTCTTTCATTAGATCAAGACAGGTTATTTACCGAAATTCAGGTTTGATGTATAATTGGTACAGGTTGTGTGTCTTCCGGCGCGAGCATACCGGTTTAGCCGGTAAAAATCAATCAACCACATGGGTCAATAATTTCTTTCGTCGAGAAAGGAAGCTTATGTTTCTACCGATAGGTGATATCCCCAATCCGCCGGGTAAGGCCTACGTTAATAATGTGTTGATCTGCTGCAATGTCGCTGTTTTTGTGTTGCTGACAATGCCGATGACCAGCATGCGTGTGGATCCCCACGATCCGCTGTTGATCGACTATCTGCGTCTGGTCGGTGTTCACAGTGCCCGGCAGATGCAAGAGCTGCTCAACCAGATAAGTTCGTACGATCTGTTTGTTTTTAAACATGGTTTTAAACCCGCCTGTCCCAGTCTCAGTAGCCTGTTCAGTTCGCTGTTTCTCCACGGTGGCATGTTGCATCTGGCGGGGAATATGCTCTTCCTGTGGATTTTTGGTGATAATGTCGAACACCGCCTCGGCGCGCTCCGTTACTTATTGGTTTATCTGTTCTCCGGGGTAATGGCGACGGTATTTTTTGCCCTGTTCCAACAGGACTCCCATGTGCCGCTGATTGGTGCGTCCGGTGCCATCTCCGGCGTGATCGGTTGTTATTTTGTCTGGTTCCCACGCAATAAGGTGAAGACCTTTGTGTTTTTGTTTCCGTTTATCATGGATAGTTATTATCTGCCGGCACGGCTGGTACTCGGTATCTATCTGATTATTGACAATCTGTTGCCTTTTTTGATCATGCGCAGTGACGGTGGGGTGGCTCATGGTGCCCACCTAGGTGGATTTTTTGCCGGTGCGGGCGTTGCCTATGCCTTCGATTTATTGCCGGGAGTGCGGCGTGGACGGCAGTTGCGTCAGAAGAGGTCGCCTTGCGAAGATCCTGCTGCCAGTGTGCTGGAGCGGTTGCAGTGTTTTTTTGATAACCAGCGATTTAGTGAGGCGGTGGGGTTGTATTTTGCCCTTAAGGGACGCCGGCAGCGACTACAGGCCTTATCGTCGCACGTGTTGCTGCTAGGTGATTATCTGCTCAAATCCGGCGAGTACGATGCTGCTTTGTCGTTGTTTCGCTGTTTTATCGGTGATCGGCCGACAGATCCGGCACTGGATCGGGCATTTATTGGTGCGGGGCGAGCGCTGTTGGGCAAGAAAAATAGTCTGCCCCGTGCTCATCAGTACTTTTTAGCTGCCCTTGATGTGACGAAAAATGAGGATGTGATCGAAGAAGCCAAGTTTTATTTGCGCCGGATTAACGCCCACACCGGAGATGACTAGCAGGTTAGTCGGCTTTATAGCGGCAGTAGTTATTCTTACCCTGCTTTTTAGCCCGATACATGGCAAGATCGGCACATTTGAGAAGTTGTTCAGCGTTGCTGCCATCGGCTGGATAGCTGGCGATGCCGATGCTGGTTTGTATCCGTGTCGCTTGTTGCTGAATCTGAACGGGGACAGTGAACTGGTGTAATATTTTTTTTGCGAGGATGACACCATCGTCATCATTGTGGATGGCCGGCAGCAGGATGACGAATTCATCGCCACTCAAGCGTGCGACAGTGTCACTTTTACGCACTATCTGTTGTAGGCCGATGGCAACCTCACATAACAGTTGGTCACCACCGGCATGGCCGAAACGATCATTAACGGCTTTAAAATCATCGAGATCGAGAAAGAGCAGGGCCAGCCGCTCATTGTTCCGTTGGGCACGGTTGACCGTTTGGCTGAGACGGTCCATAAACAGGCGACGGTTCGGTAGCTCGGTGAGGGTGTCGTAATAGGCTAGTTGCTCAATTTCCTGCTGGGCCAAGCGGAAGTCGGTGATATCTTCAAGGCTGATAAAAACCTCAATGGGGTGGTCTTTATCCTTGCCAAACTGCGGAACGGCATCGACTTTCAGCCAGCGATGACTTTGATGTTGAGGATTGTAGATCCCCATCACCACGTTTTTTACCGGTTTTCCGTAGCGCAGGGCAAGAATGCTCGGGTAGTCACGCCATGGAAAGATCGTACCATCTTCGCTGAGAATTCGTCCTTCGATGGAGCGCAGCGATAGACCGGTTAGATCCTTCAATGACATGCCGATAATCTGTTCGGCGGCAGGGTTGGCTGAGATGACGTGTCCATCGGTCGAGAGGTAGATGACACCTTGAGTCATGTTCTCGTACAACGCCTGAAAGCGGGTTTGACTCTGCTGGAGTTGTTTTTTAGAATAGTGGAATGAGACTCGGCAATGCGATGCGACAAGGTAGAGGATCACACTGCTGACGAGGATAAACAGACCGTCACGCAGGCTATGGGCAATCAGATGGATGGTGGGGGGAACCACTTCCAGCATCAGGTTTGAGCATATAAACCAACTGGTACTGCTGACCAGATAGGCTGCCGTGATCTGAATGGCTGAGAGGTTTCTGAGCACCTTTTTCAGGGCAACAATGCATTTCATGGCATAGCCTTTAGGAAAAAGGGGTGTCTTCCGATCTTTCATTAAGTATATCACCGTCTGGAGAACAGGCAAAAAGATCAGCTGTTTTTCAGCAGGTTATCTGTTGTTTACCTTAAAGGGCTTTTCCAGATCATCTGGAGCTGCAACTGGAGTCGTTACGCTGCCATGTATTATTTTATAGACTATGAAGAGCCGGTTTTTCGCCCCCCTTCAGAGGCCAACTCCCTTATTTTGCAGGCGACCATTGGCTGCAGCCAGAATCGGTGCCGTTTTTGCGGTATGTACAAAATGAAAAAATTCCGCCTGCGTTCCCTCGATGACTTGGCTCAGGATCTTGCCCGGTTACCTGCGCGCTATCGGCAAAAGGTGCAGCGGGTGTTTCTTGCCGATGGTGATGCGCTGGTTTATCCGTACGAGAAATTGCTGGAGTTATTGGTCATGTTGCAACAGCAGTTGCCGGCATTCACGCGCGTATCCAGCTATGCTTCGCCACGCAGCTTAACCACCAAGAGCGAAGAGGAACTGCGCCAGCTCAAAGAGAATAAATTGCGCATCCTCTATTTTGGTTTGGAAAGCGGTGACAGCGAAACCCTGCGTCGGGTGAATAAGGGCTTTGATGCCGAACAGATGTTGGAATTGTGTCAAAAGGTCAAGCGGGCCGGACTCAAGTTGTCGGTGACGGCAATTCTTGGCCTGGCGGGGCGTGAACGGAGTACGGAACATGCTCTGGCGACAGCCCGCTGGGTCAGCGCTTTGTCACCGGAATATTTTTCATTGTTGACCATGTTTCGTCGTCACAATGACGACTACTTTCAGTCCATCGACCCCCTCAGTCATGGCGGAATTCTCCAGGAAACGCTGCTCATCTTAGAGCATCTCGCTCCCCGGCGGACGATCCTGCGCTCCAACCATGTGTCAAATTTTCTCAACCTGGCCGGCAGCTATCCCAAGGATCGCCAGGCGTTGATTGATAGTGCCCGGCAGGCTTTGACCAGAGCAAAGCGTGACCCGGCTTGGTTTGATCAGGTGCCCGGCTATCGCGAAGAGCTATTTTAATAAAAGGCGCCTGTCATTGAGACAGGCGCCTTTTGTCTGATTGGGGCTGAAGCAGGAGGGGGGCGGTTTATGATTTCCACAACCCATGCAGGTTGCAGTAGGCACGGGCGGTAAGCTGGTTGGCCTTGAGAGCAAAGCAGGCCTTGGGTTCGTCACCGGGGCTCAGGAATGCCCGATAACTGATGCCATCGGCAATCACCTCAATCCACTCAATGTAGTGTTCATCCGTCATTGGATGGGCAACGCTGCCAACCGTTACAGCCACCGCATCATCGCAGATCTCAATCACCGGCACATGCTTTTCCATCGCAGCATCGGTGCTGTTCTCAGCCAGCAGTTCCATGTTGCGGCCACAGCAGACCAGAGCGTCCGCTCCATGGTGTAAAACCTCAATGATGTTGCCGCAAATTTCACATTTATACACGCTTTGTTGAGATGTCATATATCCTCCTGGAGCAAATATGTGGGTAGCTTAAAGGGGTATTGCCAACAACTGTCAGTCTAGCAAATTGTTCAATACATGCAACTTCGTACGATTGTCTTTCCCTTGGGTGGCAATGATCCTTGATTTTTTGTTACTATCTAAGGAGGCTGTTGACTTTACAAGGATCTACTGCGAAACCGTCTGCTTAGGAGGCAATTGATTATGGTCGATTGGTTTGCCCAGATTCATCCCATTGCTCAGGCGTTGTTGGCTACCCTGTTTACCTGGTTTGTTACCGCCCTTGGTGCCGGTTTGGTGTTTTTCTTTAAAACCATCAATCGCAAAGTATTTGATGGTATGCTTGGTTTCGCTGCCGGGGTGATGATGGCCGCCAGTTTCTGGTCGTTGCTGGCCCCGGCCATTGAGATGACCGAAAATTCCGGCGGTATCCCTTGGCTGCCCGCTACCGTCGGCTTTCTCGCCGGTGGTCTTTTTTTGTGGGCTCTGGATAAAGTGCTGCCGCATCTTCATCTGGGTTTTGACATGGATGAGGTCGAAGGGATCAAGACCAGCTGGCAACGCAGCACCTTGCTCTGTCTGGCTATTACTCTGCACAATATCCCCGAAGGGCTGGCCGTTGGCGTCGCTTTTGGCGCCCTTGCTGCCGATCAGCCGTCGGCATCGCTGGCCGGAGCCGTGGCGTTGGCGCTGGGGATTGCTATCCAGAATTTTCCCGAAGGAACCGCCGTTTCGGTACCGCTACGTCGCGAAGGGATGTCGCGCGGTAAAAGCTTCTGGTACGGCCAGCTGTCGGGAGTTGTAGAACCGATGGCTGGAGTAATCGGAGCCGCTGCCGTTGTTTGGATGCAGCCGTTGTTGCCCTATGCGTTGTCATTTGCCGCCGGAGCGATGATCTACGTGGTGGTGGAAGAGGTGATTCCCGAATCGCAGTGGGCACGCAATACCGATTTGGCGACGGTGGGGGCGATGTGCGGCTTTGCCCTGATGATGGTGCTGGATGTGGCTTTGGGGTAGATTAAAATTGTAGAAATTGTCATGTATTGTAGTTCTGTTATTTAATTGTAGAGAGACCAGACCGTGAACGATCAATCCTTTAAAAAATCTGAAGTGGTGACTCTGTCCGTTGCCCACCTGGCTCATGATACCTTTTCCGCCTTTCTGGCGCCGCTGCTGCCGTTGCTGATCGAAAAACTGGGTATGTCGCTGTCGATGGTTGCCTTTCTCGATATCGTCCGGCGGATTCCAGCCATGTTTAATCCCTTTCTCGGTCTGCTGGCGGAGAAGACGGGGCTCAAGTATTTTGTCATTTTGACCCCGGCCATTACGGCCATCTCCATGGGGTTGATCGGCTTGGCGAACTCGGCAGCTGTATTGTTGATTCTGCTGTTTGTGGCTGGTGTGTCGGCTGCGCTGTTTCATGTCCCCTCGCCGGTGATGGTGCGGGAGGCATCGGGCAATCGGGTCGGAACGGGGATGAGCTTTTTCATGGTCGGTGGTGAGTTGGCTCGGACCCTGGGGCCCATGCTGGTGGTCGCAGCGGTTTCATTCTGGAGTCTCGAAGAGATCTACCGGCTGATTCCGCTAGGGCTGGTGGCCTCCTTTGCCCTGTTTTTGAAACTGAGAAACTATGAAGTCAAACGCACTGTGCGCAAGGCTAAAGAGCGTGGCGATACACGCAAACTGCTGCGTCGTCAGGCACCGTTTCTGACTTTTCTGGCCGGCTTTATCCTCTTTCAGTCGGCGGCCAAAAGTGCGTTGACCCTCTATCTGCCTGTCTATCTGACGGGACACGGGGCGTCACTGTGGTATGCAGGGATCTCGTTGTCGGTGTTGCAGTTCTTTGGTGTGGTGGGAACCTTTTGCGCCGGCAACATTTCCGACAAGATCGGACGGCGTAAAACCCTGACCCTCTCCAGTGTCGCCACGGTTGTTACCCTGGCGCTGTTTGTCTGGACCAACAACATTATCTTTCTTGCCGTGTTGGGACTGTTTTTATTTGCTTCCGGTCCGGTACTGCTGGCCGCCACCCAAGATACCAACTCCGCCATGCCGACCTTTATGAACAGCATGTACATGTTCATAAATTTTGGTGTCGGCTCGGTGGCGGTTTTCGCTGTGGGACTGCTGGGGGATGGGATTGGTTTGCAGCAGACTTATGAACTCTGTGCCCTGTTCTCCATCGGCACCATACCGCTGGCTTGGTTGGTGACGCGAGCGCATTCGTTTGAGGAGTAGAGCGGCTGAAACGGAGAATTTGCTGCGTAAGCATTGTTGTCGGGTTACGCTCCGCTAACCCGATCTACAGTTCTCAACGAAGGAAGTAATGGCGAAGCAACGTACATCACCAACAAGGTGTTGCAAAACGGTACCATGGAAAAAGTAGATACCGACTAAACAACCAAGTTATTCAACGCCTTAGCCAGGAAAAAGAATCAAATCAGTCGGTCTCAAGGCCGACTTGCCGCCACGGTGAAGCATAACGGAAAGCGACTCATCGTTGGTGGATTTGCGACCCCCGGAGGGTCGTTTTCAGGCGATTTCTTTGCCCACTTTCTTTGGGGCCAATAAAGAAAGTGGGTCGGCTGCGGGGCGAGTCCCGCGAACTTAGATCTTGGTTTTAAGGATTTGATCAACAGTTGTCGGGTTAGCGGAGCGTAACCAGACCTACGATTATTCATTGCGTTCGGCGGCGACAAACGGGAAATTTAGTGCGTAAAAATCGTAGAATCTTATTCTACTACTTTTTCCGCCTCTCCAACCACCAACTCAAAATCTGCGCCATCCCCGAACCAAACAAAAAGGCCATAATCACCGCCAGCCCCAGAGCACGCTGCCATGAATTATTGCTGAAGCTGATGGCAAAGATTACCAGTCCAAATGGAATAGCACTTCCAAAAAATATCGTCCAAAAACGTTTCATGATTTAATCCTCCTTCGGGCTGTCAATTTGTGGCGGATCAGGGAGAATCATCGGTTCAACCGTGGGTTTTTTCCCCTTGAACAGACCGACAATGGTACCCAACACTTTTTTGATGCCGCGCCACAGCTTGGGCAGCAACCACACCAGCAGCAGAATAAAACAGATCAGCATGGCCAAAAACAGCGCCGGATGGTTGAGGGCCATCCACAGACCGCCGAATACGGCGAGGTCTTCGCTGATGGAGGCGACCCAGTTGGTGACCGGCTCCGGTGAGGTGTTGATCATCACCCGTGAGCCGGCCTTGGTGGCGTGTGTGGCGGCGGTGAGAGAACCGCCGACGATGGCGGCGGCCAGACTGATCGAGGGATCGACACCGCCGGTCGCTGCAGCGGCCAAGGCCGCTCCGGCCGGGATACGGATGAAGGTATGGATGGCGTCCCAGCCGGTATCGATGCCGGGGAACTTGTCGGCGAAAAATTCCACCGCATACATCAGGGCGCTGGCACCAATCACCAGTGGCTCCTGTACAATCTGCATTGTTTCCGGTAGCGCCATGGTACCGGAATTACCCATGAGGCCGAGAACCAGAATGGTGGCGTAGAGATTGATACCACTGGCCCAAGCGGCTCCCATACTCAGGGCGATGGCCGCAGTAATCTGATCGAGATGTTCCATCCGTTACTCCTTTGGCTCCGTTGCGGATTCATCTGGGGCCGTTGCAGTTTGTGACACTGTTGTTGGCGTTGGTTGCGGCGAGTCAGCTGCGGCAGGGTTTGCTGCCTTGGCCACCGGCCCTGTTGTCGCCGGGCCGCGCTTTCGCCGTGGTTGACGCGGCGGCAGCTTTTGCCAGATGCCGCCCAGACTGAAGCTTTCCCAACCCCAGTTCAGCCAGCGCAGCAGGGCTACCGCCAACCATAGTGCCCATAATAGCATCAATCCGCGATAGACGTACATCGGTACTGAAACCGCCCAGGCTTCGGCAAGCAGACCGGTGCTGCGATCCTGATACCAGCGTAGATCCCAGGCCGAGGAGTTGTTGCCGGCGATCTGCATCTCCGGCAGCCCCAGCAGTCCCTGTTGAATAGCGCCGACGATGGTCAACAACGCCATGATACTTAAAAAGATCAGTGCCGCTTGAGTCAGGTTAAAGCGTAGCGGTGTGGTCAGCTGATCGGCACATTTGCGGCGCAAGCCGAGGAGTATCAGCCAGGCGACCACCGGTAACAGGGCGGGGAGGCTAGCCTGACTGAGCCCGGCGCACAGCAACAACCAGTGATACCAGCGCAATGGTGTTGGTGCATAGCGACCGAGGATGATGGCGGCGAAAATAATCACCGTCAGCACCCCCCAGAACAGTACTGCCGGTCCGAGCACCGGTCCGCCGGTGAACAATGTCCACTGGCTGGCGGGGAGTTTAAGTTGCACATGGTTTTCAACATGGGGCGTACCCAGATTGACTTGGGGTGTGCGGGTCAACCACTGGACACCCTGAGGTTGCAACCAGTGGAGGATGATCGCCTGTCTACCCGGTACCAGCGGCAGGGTGACCAGCCGTTTATTCTGTTTGATCGGCTGGCTCTTGCCGTTGATGGTGACTTCACCCAGTTCCGCCCCGTCGGGCAGGGTGATGTTGTGATCGGTGCCATGACTGCTGCGCAACTCCAAGCTTAGTTTTACCGCCGTGCTGCGTTTGCCGGGTGAGATCTCCAGACGGCTGTTATCGATGGTGATGGTCTGGCCCTGTACCCCTTCCGGGCGGCTGATGTTCAGGGTTAGTTGTTCTTTGGGCCACGGCGACCATTGCGGCAGCCAACGACCATACTGGTAGCGGTGGATTACCGGAATACCGCTGCTGTCGATATGCCACATGCGGTCGGCATTGAGACGCCAGATCTCACTGAACTGATCACTGTAGGCGGCGATCAGCTCTAATTGACTGGTCTTTTCCAGCGTTGATTGCCAGCTGATGCGTTGGGCGTTGGCCGGCAGGTTGATGATGGCCATTTTGTCTTTGACCGTTATGTCGCGGCTGGTTACCCGTTCACCGCTTAGCAGGGGAATCTCCAGCACCGCTGCTGTACCCTGCTGACTGGTGCGGATCAGGGTGGTGACCACCTGCCAGTCGAGGCCGAGTTGCAGTTCCCGTTCAACGCGCACGAAGGCCGGGATTTCACCGGGTTGCAACTTTTTTTCATTGAGGCCGCTGGTGCGGGTCAATTCAATGGGGCCATGACTGGCTTGGCCATCGGCAATGCCGCTGACTTTCCAGCCGGGAACCTTCAGCCGTACCATGCCGGCGGCCATCGGTAACGGTAGTTGCAAGCGTTGCAGGTTGTCCGGCAATGTCGCGTACAGTTCGATTTTGTGCTGTCCCGCCGGAACGCGCGCCCACAGTCGCTGGTGCTGATCGCGGTACAAAGGGATCTGCTCTTTGTCATCAAGACGTACACTCTGAATCGACAACTGCTTGAGCGGGAACGGCAGCACAACGGCACTGGCCACCTGACTGTGGTAGGTCATCTGCAAGCGCAGGCGTTGGCTGTCGGCTTGAATGCTGAGCTGATCAAGGGCGCTACAGTTTGGTGCGCAGCCCGGTGGTTCGGTCAGGCGATCGTGCAGTTCATTGAGCAACTCCTGAGACGGGAACGCCGGATTGGCAGCTTGGGCACTCTGCGGTAGCGAGGTCAGAGCCGTCGACAGCAGGGCGGCGGCGATTAACGGCAGCAACACCGTGGCCCTCCCTGTCTTTCCCCCTGTCGCTGTGGGCGTTTCACTTTTCCAGCGCTGTAGCGGCCCCTGGCTGAACAGGCGTAAAAACATCAGTGCCATCAGCACCACCCCGGCCACCAGCAGCAGGCGGGTGAATAACGGCGGCAGCAGGTAGAGTTTCAGCTGCTGATCGGCTGTTACCGGGCCGTTCCAGTGCAGCTCAATCTGTTGCCATTGCCATTTAGGCAGTCCCGGCCCGGTCTGAATTTTAAGATTCGGATCGTAGTGGGCGATCAGGCGCGGCGGTGCCGAGCCGACTTTCGTTTTGCGTATTCCTGAGCGGCCACCATCCATCTCCATCATCACCCCTTCCATGGCTTGCTTGGCCACTTCTGATGAAGAGACGACATCGGATTGATAGCGATAGCTGCGTGAATGTTGTGGTGTCAACTGCGGATAGAGGGCGCTACGGATCTGTTGGACGCTGAAGATCAGTACAATCACCAGCAACACCAGCAGCGCACCATTGCGATACCACTCGGTCAGTAGCTTGAAACGTCCCGTCGGTAACACCCGCAGCAGGGCGACCGGAATCAACACATGTAACCAGATCAGCTGCGGAGCGTTGGGTTCATGGTAGATCAGAGCCATCGCCGTCAGTGTCGCTACTCCGGCGGCAAAGCCCCATAGTCTGAGGAAACTCAGGGCCAGCACCAGGACCACAAAGATATCCAGTAACGTCCAGCGTTGCAGCCAGGTGGATGAAGCACTGTCAACGCCTGTCGCTTCGATCAGCCGCCAGCCCGGTGGCAGGTTGAGCCGGGCGGACAGGTTGTCGGGGTTGAGCTGCCAGCCGACAGCTGGCAGGGTGCCGATCTGCTCTGGTACCAGACGACTCTCGGCGCTGAGGTCAACCTGGCCCTGACGCAGTTCAACGCCGGCGCTGCCGTCATCCGTCAGCCTGGTGATGAATTGATCCTGACCGTGGCTGCTGACCCGGCCCAATTGTAACTGTGGGCCTGCTTCAAGGCGTGCACTGCTGGTCAGTTGGCCACTGAGGTGATCCTTAATCGTGTAACCACCGCCATCAAAGTCGAGCCACAGGGTGCGTTGCAGTTGCAGCCGTTCGGCACTCGGGTCGCTGTCACCGCGTTTGCGGCTAACCAGTTGCAGGGTGGTCTGGGGTGTCATGATATAGGCGGGGAATTGACGCCACATCCCCGGCATTCCCGTTTGTGCCGGATCAACCGCCGTGGCCCCTTCGATGCTGATCACGCGCAGCTCAGGATGGGCTTCAACTGACCACACCTCCTGTGCCGCCCACGGCCCGTTGGCCACCGGGACGGTCAAACTGTCGATAGGCCCCTGATGACGTGCCTTGAGTTCAATGTTCCAGTTGCCGGGTTTAAGCTGCATGCGCAACGTGCCATCGTTTTCTAGTCGTGCCGGTAGTTGGCTGTTAAGGGCCAGGGGGACAAACTGCTGGGGCAACATCACCCCGGTCTGTAGTTCGCGTGGTTGACCGGACACATGAAGCTGGATGCGGGTGGTCAGAACCAGTGGAATAGTGTCGGCAACGTGACGGAAAACACGAAAACTGATGTGGTCTTGATCGGTTTCGGCCCGCTCATCTCCTCTGTTCAACCACAGCAGGCCGTTTTTGTCCAGCTGTGGTTGATGGATGAACTGGCCGTTTCGCGTCAGCTTCAGCAGCGCTGTTTCTCGGGGTACGACAAGTGTTTCCGGCAGTTGCGACCAGCTGAAGCGGCCACTGATGTGATAATAACCTGCCTCCAGCCATAGGGCCGGAATCACTTCGCGATTTGTTGGTCGCGGGGTTGTTGGTCGCGGGGTTGTTGGTCGCGGGATGTTGCGTTTACTGATCTCATCATGGGCGAGGGGCTGCTGTGGTTTAAGCTGTGGCTGGTGACGCAGCACCTCGGCCGCCGAATCGTTGACCCGAACCTGTTGCGGCCAGAAATGGCTGTCCCCCGGCAGCTGAATCCAGCCCTCCTGTTCCAGTTCCCAGTATTGCTCAAACCCACCTCCCTGCTGATTCACCATGAGGGAGAGGCTGCCGGGCCATTGGCAACGGCGTTGCTCGCTGCTGTTCCATAGCAGGGTGCAGGCCTGATCCTGTTCGTCGTGCATCACCCACTGCGTCCATGGTTCCAGATCGGCGGGGACATAGGGAAGATGTGGATTGGCAAAAACAGGGCTGGTTAACGCCGATAGCATGACGAGCAGGTGCAGCAGAACAATACGGGGGATAGTCATGATTTCGATTCCCTTTGACAAGAGATGGAGAACAGCAGGACTCATCCTGACGATAGTTTACGGATAGTGTAACGCAAAAGGAGGTGCTTCGCATTAAACTATCGCAGTGGAATTGCCGCCATATAATTAGCGAAAAATAACTATTGACGCACAATTAACGTTCTCATATTATGTGCGACTGTTTGTGTCTTTTGTTTAATGTTTTGCCGACCGGAGGAGATTGTCCAATGCGTGTTGTCCGCTCATTGCTGTTAACCGTCGCCCGATTTTGGGTTTCACCCCTCTCGCTCAAGCAGCTTCCTGCTCTGTAGGAGGGGAAATCAGCACCATCGGCCTGGAATTCGTTGTCGATTCCTGTCCGCCGTATGATGACAATTCGAGCAATCACTACATCGTTAACGCCATCAGTTGCGAAGGTGGTGAGGTCACCCGTTATGCCCACTACGGTGATCAAATCGCTTCGCCGGTGTCTTTGGCCAACGCCGGTGCTTCTCAAAACTATCGGGTACTATGGAACAAGGACAACAGCCATATTGTTTATGTGCATCGCTATTTTACCGGCACCATCGACGGCAAAAATCTCAGCAGTTACCCCACCGGCAGTGTCAGCACCAACGGCTTCGATGAAGTCTTTTTTCCCGTCCCCTTTGCGGATACGGATAACAATCTCAACCCCGATTGTGCCGACAGAAACACAATCACCACCTACAGCGATCCCGATTCTATCACTGATCCTTGCGTTCCCGGCAACGTTGCCGTCAACTCCAATGTTCATATTGCCAACGGCAATCTCTCTTTGCGCCAGCCGCTGTTCAGCGAGGCGGAAACCGGCGTTCCCGGCGGTATCAGTTTGACCTGGAGCAGTCTGGGTTCAGGCTGGCAACTTAATGCCGCCGTTCACTATGAACACGCCTGGGCTCCAAAGGCTGGGGTCAGCTACAGCTATACCAGCAACAACGGCTACACAGCGATACTGCGTGACGGTTACGACAACAGCAACGGCATGGTTTATCCCGTCAGTTGGCTCTATTCCCACGAATCAATCACAATCGTGACCGAGGGACCTTATATCAAACTGCACAACAGCAGTGGAGGCACACACTATTTTTCACAACCGATTGAAGGTTCGGACAACCTTGCAACCCCCCATCGGCCTCGCGGCCACCTGGTCGCCATCCGAAAACACGGTCAGCTATGCTGATGGCACGGTGCTGACCTTTAACAATGACGGCCAACTGCTCAGCCGCAATGACCGTAACGGACTTGTTGCTCAATACAATTATCTTGATGGGCAACTATCCAGCATTGTCGACAAATACGGGCGCACCACCTCATTCAGCTACGACAGTCAAGGGCAA
>JAGGYC010000123.1 GCA_021162745.1 Desulfuromonas sp.
ATTTTGGCCAAATAACTTTCGACCGCCGGGACATCGGCATTTTCGATGTCATCCAGGCGCATCACTTCGTTCTTGATGTAAAAATCGAGCTCGCGGCGCAGGAATCCCCCCAGATCCTTGTGAATAAAGTAATCCATGGTGTTGCGCGCGGTGTACTGGTTGACGTACTTGGCCAGCAGCGGACGCTTTTTGTTTTTCTCGGTCGGGGCGGGAAATTTGAGCAGACGCAGATATGCTGTAAGTTTTTTGTCTTCGGAGGCCAACTCTTCAAGTTGTTCCAGGACCGTTTCAACCGCCTGTGCATTACGCTTATCGCGCCAGCTCCCCTCTTGCCCCGATTTTTCCGGATCGGGCCGATACTCAAAATTAACCACCAGCTCACCATCTGCCGTCAGCTCGATAGGCTGAGCCGCATGCAAAATAAAGAAGCGTTTGGTTGCATCACTGGCTTTAGCATTGCCATGCTCCCCTTCGGCGGCATCGATCACCCGAAAATGAACCTTTATCGGCTGCTCGGGAATATGCTGCAAGGTACGTTCTTCGGCACTGAGTTGACGAATCTCGGCGGCCTGGCCGATATCAAAGGTGAAGTTGGAAAAATACTCAGCGGTCTTGATGTAATACTGATCGGCATTGGCCCAGTGCAGCTTGACCTCTTCACCGTTATAGGGAATGGCAAAGGGGGCCGCCTTGCCGGAGGTTTCGCGAGCATAGTAACGGCGCGACATAAAATCGCCGCCATCGTAATAGCGTTCAAAAAAGCGGTAGAGGTGGTCATAAATATCGGCCTCGGCCGAAGCGGTATCTTTCACGGCATTAAACGCGGCTTGGGCTTCTTTAGCTTTAGGGGAGTTTTCCGGATCGGCGACACCATATTCCCGTGCTGCAGCGATCTCTTGTTCGACCTTGGCCTGCAACTCTGCCTTGCGCACCTCATCCACCTGCCCGAAGGCATCCGTGACAATCTGCAACAGGTCTTTGTCAATAAATTCAGAGACCTGCTTTCTCTTAACATGCATGACACGGTAGAAACCAAAATCAAGATCCGGCTGGTCAAGCTGAAACAGCTCTGAGAGCTTTTTTAACAGACGGTTGCGAAGTTGTTCTGTGGTGGGCATGTTTCAATCTCCAATGATCAATGAACAATGAACGAATACATTATTCACAGTTTATTTATGCGGGTTTTCTTGAGGATGGCAAAGAGAATAGCTGCTACCTCATCGACGTCAGCGTAAAGACTTTCAAAGGCATTAACCTCTAAATATCCGGTGTCTTTCAACAAGTTCAACCAATATTTGGTCTCTTGCGATTCCTTATATGCAATGGAGACTTTAGCGGAAAGATCAGCAACCGAAATGGCACCATTGGCTTCAGCCAAATTGGCTCCGATTGAGGTTCCCGACCGAAGCAACTGTTTTGACAAGACAAATTCACGTTTCTGCCCACAGAGATGTTTATACGCGTTCACAACCCGGATTGCCAGTGCATACGCCTTTTCAAAAGCCGGATTATCCTTGTTCATTGATAATTGTTCACTGCTCATTGTCAAACAATTTGCCAGCGAATACGAAACAATGGATGGATGACCGTTTTCTGCTTCATTCTCTTTTCAAGCGCCTCAATCAGTTGATCACGCCGCTGTTCAATTTGATCTTCTACGTCGAAAATTTCCTGTCGATGACGGCGCTGGATCCGCTCGAGTTTTTTGATCTCTTCCTGCAGATCCTTCTGCTCAACCACTGTCTCGGCGTGACGTGAACATCTCTTGACATCGCGTAGTTTAAATTTGGTTTCTTCGAGGACCTGCTCGGCAGCCAGAATCTGATCATCAGCCCATTGTTCCAGCTTTTCACGCTCATGCCGGAAATACTGATCATTTTCATCCAAAGCCCGGCTGAGTGCTGCCTGCAGTTGACGTTCTGCCGTCTGTACCAGAGCATCAGGAGGTGACTCTGTCAGCAGGGTCTCCTGTAAATCCGCATTGACCGTAAAAAGTCGCTCGCAAGCGCCCTGGTCGAGCAGGTCGCCAGTATCGGTCAGTGCAGTGAAAACCAGGTGCTCTTCAACCTCAAAACTGTGCAGTTCAAGCAAGTTCAGTTCAAGCCAGCCGGACTTGACCGGCAGTTGTTCCAGTACAGAAATTTTAAGGGGATGTTGTGACAGATAGAAGCGCAATGAAGCGACACCGGTTTCCAGTCGCCGCCCCTTGTCAATAACATATTCACCGAGCGGGTGAGCAAGGCGGTAGAGTTGGGCCTGCTCAGGGGTTGGTTCGCCCTTGCGAATCAACTGATAGGCTCCGGTAGGTGCAGCTGGACAGGGAGATTGGTCGAGAATGAAGCTGAGGGTATCATTGTCGAACCGGGCATTATCGTGCAGTAAAAAGCAAGTTAGTAACCAGAACAGCTGCCCGATTCTGTCCAGATTTTCTTCTGCACGCTTGCGACTGACTTTGAGCAGGTCATGAATTTCTGCATCAAAGTGTTCCAGCAGTTTCTGCTCGGTCTCATTCATCCGCTGCTGAATACTTTCATCCAGCTTTTCTCGCAGAGCGGTAAAGGCTTTCTCTATCTCTTCTGGGGTACGGCAAGTATCATAAATTTCAGCAATTTGTCGTTCAAAATCGACTCCGGACTCAATCCGGCCAAGAATTTCATCTGAAACGCCAAAGACACCTTCAAAGAGATGAAACTTTTCCGACAGCAATTCCAAGACTCTACGATCGGCATCATTGCGCCGATTCAAAAAATTAATGACGACAACATCAAATTTCTGCCCATAACGGTGACAACGCCCAATTCGCTGCTCGACCCTTTGCGGGTTCCACGGTAGATCATAATTAATCACCAGAGAACAGAACTGCAGGTTGACACCCTCAGCTGCTGCCTCAGTAGCGATCATGATCTCGGCATGGTCATAAAAATGGTCAATCAAAGCGGTTCGCCGGTCGATAGCCGGACTGCCGGTTACTCGATCACTTCCGGCGTGCTCGCTCAGCCAGCGCTGATAAATTCCTTTTACGGCAGGAGATGTGTTGATTCCACTGAAGGTGATAATTTTGCCACCATACCCGTGAGATTCAAGAAACCGGGCAAGATAATCCTGAGTGCGGCGTGATTCGGTAAATATGATTGCCTTACGTGGAGCCCCCATCTGCAACATCCGTTCAAAGCCGGTTTCCAGGGCCAAACAAAGAGCTTTGGTCTTTTCGTCCTGACGGATCGAACGCGCCAGACGGATAAACATCTCCAGTTCGGCAATTTCACCCGCCAATTTTGTCAGGTCAACCTCTTGTGCGGCAGGATTTTCCTCTTCGAGCGGAAGATCATCAATCAAATCAGATTCCAGCTCTTCAGCGGCAATCAGATTTTCGAGCCAGTCATCATTACCCTGCTGGTCCTCCTGCAACTGCTTAAGACGAGCGAGAATCGTTTCGAGTGTTGCGACTACGGCTTCGGTAGAAGAAGCCAGCAGTTTGCGTAGAATCAGACTGATTAAATGGCGTTGTCTGCGTGGAAAGCCATAGGATTCTTCCCGCTGGAGGTAAGCCGAAACTAAGTCATAGAGGCGCTGTTCATCATCTCCGGGTGTAAAGGGGATGGTCACGGCGTTGCGCTCGGTGTACTGGATATATTCGAGTACATGGCGGCGTAGGGTCCGTTTGACAAAATCGTTCAGTCGTTCACGCAACCCGGTAATATCTCCACCATCCCTCATATACTGGGTGCGGAAACTGACCGCATCCCCGAATAGGTGCTCATCAATAACGGTTGAAAGTCCGAATAATTCAAGCAGGGAGTTCTGTAACGGGGTGGCTGTTACCAGCAGTTTACGAGAACCGGCCAATGATTTTTTGAGAGATTGCCCGGTCCGGTGACTATCACGGTGAGCGTTACGCAGCTTGTGGGCCTCATCAATAACAACCAGATCCCATGGGATATTTCGGAGTGCATCCTCAATTCTTACCGCAAAATTGTACGATATGACAGTAACAACTTCTTCTTCAAGCGGATTGTAAATCCCCTTTTTCTGTAATTGCTTCCAGGTTCTGGCATCCAACACCTGTGTCGGTAGATGAAACTTTTCAGCCAGTTCCGTCGACCACTGTTTACGCAGTGCCGCTGGACAGATAACCAGCAATCGGCGCCGACGCTCTGCCCAATACTGACAAAGTACCAGAGCCGCTTCGATGGTTTTACCTAAGCCAACTTCGTCCGCCAGAACAACCCCTTTGGACAAGGGATTCTGCAACGCAAAAAGTGCAGCATCAATCTGATGCGGATTGAGATCAACACTGGCGTCGAATAATGACTGTGAAATACGATCAACATCTCCGCCTCGCCGCCGACGTGTCAACTCCCATGCGTAGTATTTAGCGTGATAAGGTGTCAGCATCCAAACATCCTCAGTGGTTGATAAGATTTATTTTTGTTTGACAGCAGAAGAATTCCAAATTTTTCCGAACAAGAAATGTTTAATCGTTATACACTGACTGATGGTATCAAGCGGTTGAGAATTTTCCGGACACAACATCCTATCCCTCCAAACCAAATCATAAGAACTATGACCAAAAATAGATCAAGACAATGCCAGACAGACTAGCAAATTTCCAATAATTCCAGAAGGGAAAAGGCCAAGTTGCTGTAACCAGAGCAGCGATCAGCAAAGAAGAAATTGACTGAATCACTGCCTGATTTTCCCAAAGAGCAGAACAACTTTTATTAATTGCCGGTATTCCAGACAAATCGATTCGTTATTTCCAGAAAAGTTCCTCCGGTTTTCCAGAGATAAGCCTCACTCTGGGACTCTGAACTCCGACCACGCCGGATCTCATAGGCCATCGAGCGAATGCGCCGCACCTGCTTCGGGGTCACCTTTGTTTTGAAGAAATGATCCACCAGGCTGATGACATCAATGATCCCAATTCGCTCACCCTCCCTAGCGTTGAGATAAAACTTGAGAATGTAGCGTTCAACCCGGGTCAGTTCCGGTTTTTGAATCAGCTCCAAGCGCCGTGCATGAGAAAAGTAACTCAGTGCCATACGCAAAAACCATTCCCTGTGCCAGACGTCACGAATCATTGCCAGTCCCCGAAGTTCCATATCACCAACCGGTTCTTCAATGATATATTCGCGGTGCATTTTCCGGAGCAGTTTCATAGGGAGATCGGTAAGCATTGCTGCTGTTTCAAAGTCGAGGCCATTGTTCATCGTTATTCTCCTTGTATAATTGTCATATTGTGTTATCACAACTAGAAAAAGAGCCTCTGCTGGTTCCTGCAAAAAGTGCAAAATTAGTTATTGCTGTTTTTACAGCTTGTCCTACTGGTATTTTTTGAGGTTTCTGCAGTTTTTGCAGTTATGTCAACAGGGGGTTTCTCTTCCTTCGTTTAAAATTCCTGGTATTTATTCGACCCTGCCCATCACCAGCGGATGTGCATGATACTTAGTCGATGGTCGACCGCCTGTTGCTTTACTGCTTTGACGCTCAGCGTTCAACCAACCGTATTCGATCAGTAGATCCAGAGCATCCTGTACTGTCGGTCGATTGTCGAGTCCCGACCAACCGGGACGCCAGACCTGCCAGCCGCTGAAGGGTGAAATAAGATCGCCCTTGCGAATACGCCTAAGAATTGCTTTGGCTGCTGCCACTTCGGGTAGAGTCACGGCGGCATAGACCCGCTGCGCATGACTTTCCAGATAGTCGGCCCAACCCAGGGCACGTTGAGTCGCTTGGACGTCTACCTGACCTTGTCCGGTATCGACCAGATGACAAAGCAACGCCAGAGCAGGAACCAGCTTGCGATACTTGGCCAGATGGCTCTCCATAGCCGGATGTAGTTCATCTGAGCGCAGGCGCTGTTCAAGATTGCCCTGCCACTGTCGAAACAGGACCAGAGCATCAGGATCAAAGCGCAGAATTGGTGATCCATCCTCGTTAGCCTCTGCACCAATTTCCTGTGCATCAAGGTTGGCCAGGCGGCGAAATATCTTCCGGGATCGTGTTCTGGCCAGATCATGTGGTGGCCGATCGACTTCTCGCCATTGGCCATTCATATCAGGCCAGACCAGCAACCCGAAACGCTGCAACAAACCATCATCGGCCGCACCACCATGAAGTGCAGTACGTACATAGCCCGCAAGTCGACCAGGCTGAGTTGAACCAAGCAGAGACAGACAGAGTGCCGGGATATGCAGATTTAGACCACGACCAATACGGTCGAAGGTGTAACCACTGTCACCGTTCCAGGCGGTCAGGTAGAAATCACGTGCGGCGGCATTATCTTCACGGTCGAGCCATTTCAACAGCGACATGATTTCATCACGGTGTACGAGAATGCCATCAGGGTTCTGGCGAAGCAGTTCACCCAGAGCTTCGACACTGCTGTCACTGCTCAGGTAACGCTTCTGGACAGGTGGATCAGGCGGAGCAGACAATAAATCGGTACTGATATCGGCCTTTGGATCTTTGGTCAATTTGCGCCGCGCAGCTTTTTCAGCAGCCTCACGCTTCAACTTATGCGCCAGCAATGCAACATCATGTTTGACCAGTGCACCCTGAAACTCATCTGCTGACTCGTGAACCAGGCGCTTGATGGGTGAAAGCATCGACTCCATGGCGGGTGATTTCATTAATCCCGGACGTCCAACCAGAAGCCCCCAGAGATTTGGCACTACAACCCAATCTGTTTGTTCCTGGGGACCGATGGCTATTTGTCGCCCGACCACTCCGGCCAGAGCCACAATCGCCGCCACCGCAGGATAGTCTGGTGGACACTGCATACGCTCCCAAGTATCCATGACCCATGGCGTGAGTGATACCGGCAACAGACCCTCATCAAAGGATTTCACCGGAGGCAATTCAACGGGAAATGGGCGGGGGTCATTTCTACATGACACCGCGCCCTCTCCTACTGCTTGCGCAGAGCAAGGACCAGCATCATCCTGTTCATGCGCTGAAAGAGGTTTCATATATTTTTGACTCCTTTGTATGTGTTACAGACAGGAATCCTTCAAACGGTATCCCCAGAGCCTCTAGTGAAACTTCGCAGACCCTCGCTCCCCATGGATGGCTAACGGCTTTGCCTACCCTTCCACCGGGAGGGTCGTCGCGCTTGGGCGCGTCTGCTTTCTGGTAGAGTGAACCGACAGAAAACCAATTTCTTGCGCATTCTTAAACAGCTAAAAAGCGCGTTCTAGCAGGAAACTGAGAGTTTTTTCCCACGACCGATGATTCCGTTTGCAAGGGTGCTTAATAGGTTTCGGCACGTAAAGTCAGAACCTCTTCGACTTTCCAGACAACGACCTTAGGACCAAATCGATAGGGAGCCGGAAATCGACCCGTTTTGCAACCGGCAAGCCAGCAACTGCGAGAGACGGGAATAATCGGAGAAATTGGCGGGTTTGCTTTGGGATCACCGATAATCTGATTGAGTCGTAGGTATCCGGTTTCGGGAATGGGATTGTTTGACATGATCTTTCTCCTTCGAGATTTAGGGGATGGACGGGAGAAATTCCAGTCCTATCTATTAAATGGGGAGAAGGGGAATGCATTTTTTTATGAAAATTGAAAAATAAAGGACTCTGCTGATGCTTCCTGACCTACATGGACAACATACAGAACAAAAAACACATGTATAAACAACATGATACGATCTATAAAATGTAAAATGTTGGTAGGTGAAAAAACTAAAAAAAGTTTTTTTTACAGATCAAAAAATGGATTCAGCAGGATTATTGTGTTATTTTAAATTGATCAAGATAGTCGACCCGCTCCTGTAGAACCTGGTCTCTAATTGTTAACTGGTTTTCTAAAAAAACCGTTACAACAAGCGTCAATTATATTTTCGGGGTAGTTTTAGGGGTAGACTAAATAGAATAATTTAAAAAAATGGTATAATTTCAATGTATTGGAGTGTTAGTTTGAGGCTCACCTTCGCACCAAACTTATAAAAAAGGGTTAAGCCCTAGCGGTTTTAACCCTTTTCTTTTTTAAGCCCTTCCCACACCGACAACCACCAGATCCAGCCCAGAAACCAAAAATTTCACCGTCACCACCCAGACGAATCTTGAGCAGTGGAGCAAATCAACCACTTTTCAGCAATAATACCTTAAAATGATTAGAAAATTACCTTTGCAGTTGTCGACACCCCAGCCAATGTCGATTATAATCTTAAGGCATGACGTGACTGTAAGGGGAGGGGGAGTGGATGTCCAGAGAATCAACAACACAACAGCGACAGATATGGCTGATTTTCTTCTTTCTTGGCATCATCATGCTGAACTTTCCCTTCATGCAGATTTTTAACCGCCCGGAAACAATCTTCTGTCTGCCGTTAATGGTGCTTTACCTGCTGGTGGGCTGGCCCTTATCCATCGTCGTTATCTATATCTTCAGCAGATCCCTGGAGAGCAATGATGACGATGAGGCTGTCGAACCTCCAGAACAGGAGGATAATTAATGTCTCTTCAACTCCTGAGCGGCATAAGCCTCTGCTACTTTTTGCTGCTGTTTGCCGTAGCGTTTTATGCGGACCGTAGACGCCGACAGGGGAAAAGTATTGTCACCAATGCGTCAATCTATTCCCTCTCCCTCGCCGTTTACTGTACCTCATGGACCTATTATGGCAGTGTTGGGCGGGCGGCCACCAGCGGTCTCGATTTTTTGACCATCTATTTGGGTCCAACTCTGATCTGCTTCAGCTGGTGGTATTTGCTGCGAAAAATCATCTTGATCAGCAAAGAGCACAATATCGTCAGCATCGCCGATTTCATCTCCAGCCGTTACGGCAAATCAACCTATCTGGGAATTATTGTCACGGTGTTTGCGGTGTTGGGCATTGTTCCCTATATCGCCCTGCAACTAAAAGCCATTGCTTATACCTTCAATATGTTGTGCGGACCTGATCATAACCTGACAACCTCTTTCCAACTACAATTTCCCAATCTGCCGATGGTGATTGACACCGCGTTTGTCGTCGCAATATTTTTATCCCTATTCTGTATTCTGTTTGGTGCCATGCGCCTGGACAGTACCGAACGTCATGAAGGCCTCATGGCAGCAGTCGCCCTTGAATCAGTCATCAAACTATTTGCCTTTATTGCCGTTGGTCTCTTTGTCACCTATGGACTGTTTGATGGATTTACTGACCTGTTCAGCCGTTTTTCAAACGAATATCCTGAAAAAACACAATTATGGATCATCTCATCGGCAAACAATTCAAGTGGACGCTGGTTTTCGATGACCTTTATGTCAATGATGGCCATCATGTTTTTGCCACGCCAGTTCCACGCCATGGTCATTGAAAATTCGGATCATAATCATATCCGCAAAGCTATGTGGGCATTTCCGGCTTACCTGTTCCTGATTAACCTTTTTGTAATACCCATTGCCATCGCCGGCGTTCTGATCTACCGCGGTGATACCAGCCTTGCGGATTATTACGTCTTGTGCCTACCATTACTTGCCCACCAGAAAGGACTGGCAATTCTGGTATTTATCGGCGGATTTTCTGCTGCCGCCGGCATGGTCATGCTTGAATCAGTTGCATCGGCAACCATGATCCTCAACAACCTGATCATGCCGATTATTCTGCGTTGCAACCTGAAAATGACCGATATATCCGGGCTGTTACTTACAATTAAGCGTTTTGCGATTGTCTCGGTGATCTTCCTCGGTTATTTCTACTACCGCATGCTGGGGGAAAGTCAGGCGCTGGTAAATATCGGTCTGATCTCTTTTATGGCCGCTACCCAATTCGCTCCGGCACTGCTGGGCGGGCTGTATTGGGAGCGTGCAACCCATCATGGTGCCGCAACGGGTCTGCTCAGCGGATTTGTGTTATGGTTTTACACCCTGCTGATCCCAACCTTTGTTGATGCCGGCTGGTTAGCGGATACGCTTCTGACGCAAGGGCCTTTCGGCATTGAGTTTCTCCGACCGACAGCCCTGTTCTACCTCAATAACCTCGACATCTGGTCACACTCTCTGTTCTGGACATTGTTTTTCAACATCGGCTGTTTTTTGACCATCTCAATACTTTCAACCCCTTCATCTGACGAAGCGGCTCAGGCCATGCGCTTTGTCCGTGTTTCAACATGGCAAGATGAGTCTCAAAAGCTCAAGCGAATCAGCAAAGCTCCAACCGTTATGGAGTTTGTCGATCTAATGACAAAATTCATCGGTGAAAAGCAGGCGAACACCGCAATCTCCAGCTATCTTGGCGAACGGGAAATCGATGAAAAGGGCAGTTTATCTGAATATGAAATTCCCAATTTGAAACGCTTTACGGAGAGAACCTTGGCCGGTTCTGTAGGTGGCGCGGCGGCTCGTATTATTATCGAAAACTACCTGTCTGCACGCGGCAGCAAAATGGAGGATATCTTTAATATCTTCGGCACCGTCAGCCTCAGTCGAGACGCCAGCCGCGAACAATTGAGCGTGCTCTATGAAGCCGCCAACATGATCGCCAGCGGTGCTGATCTCGACACCATTTATGATAATATCCTTGATCTGCTGTATCACCAGTTCCGTTTCGATCTTTGTGCGATACGCATGTATGATGAGGACTCCAATCTTCTCAAGGTACGGAACTTCCGTGGCATTGATACTGAATTCTTATCCCATGCAGACCGAAAACTCGATGAAAATACCTGCATCGGTACAGCCTATGTCACCAACAAGGTAACCCTGGCTAACGATTCCGACTGCGTCGATAACCCGATATCGATGGAGATTATACACCGCGAAGGGATCAAATCATTTGCCCATGCACCAATCACCATCGAAGGACAACCGATCGGCGTTCTTTCTTCCTATTCACGCTATGCCAAAGGGATCTACACGGAAGAGTTCATCGAACTCTATAAAAACCTTGCCTATCATATTGGAATTGCCTGGCGCAATTCACAACAAACAGGTCAATTAATTGCCGCAAGCGAGCGAGAAAAAGAGTTGAAAATTGCAGAATCCATTCAACTGGGCTTACTCCCTGACACCATGCCGTCACTGGAGCACACCGATATTGCCGGCATTTGCGTACCCGCCAAGCAGGTTGGTGGAGATTATTTCGACTTTATCTATCAAGACAACGAGCTTGATATCATCATCGCCGATGTATCAGGACACAATATCGGTGCAGCATTGCTCATGGCTGAGGCACGTACATTTATTCAATCACAAGCTCACCAATTAGCGACAGCACCCGCTGTTTTGAATGCGCTTAACCGTTTTATGCATAATGACCTGAGTAAGGCCGAACTGTTCATTACAATGTTCTATCTACAATACAATCCGCAACAACAACGCATTTCGTATGCAAATGCGGGGCACAATCACCCAATTCTCTTACGTCACGACAGCATGGAATTTGAAGAACTGGACGCTGAAGGACTCATTCTCGGGATCAATCTTGAAGTTGATTTTGAGGAGCGCCAGACCACATTTAATGCCGGCGACATGCTGGTTCTTTATACGGATGGTATTATTGAGGCAGAGAACAATCGTCAGGAGATGTATGGATTCGACAGACTGAAATCTGTTATCCTCGACAATCGTCAACTCGGCGCACAAGAAATTATCGACAACACGATGGAGCAGGCGCGCATATTCCAGGGTCTACGCCACTTTAATGACGACGTTACAATGATTATTGTAAAGATATAGCATTAACTCAACGGACAAAAACGACACGATGTCGGCTCTACCGATATCACAAAACAATCGGGAGGTTATCTACATGATTGTATCAATTGAAGAATATGGCCACATCATTACGCTCACGCTCAGAGAAGAACGCCTTGATGCCCACAACAGCAATGAACTCAAGGCTCAATTGCTCAATCTTTTTGAGGAAGGTAAAGTTAACATCATCATCGACCTGTCATCGGTGCGTTTTATTGATTCCTCTGGTCTGGGAGCTCTTGTCTCTGGTTTTAAAAATGCCAGTTCACGTGATGGAGGTCTGAAATTGTGCGGCCTGCAAGCCCAGGTCAAGTCAATGTTTGAATTAACACGTTTACATCGAGTTTTCGAGATTTTCCCTGGCACGGAGGAAGCTCTTGCCAGCTTCTAATCGGTATCACCAGCTCTTGGCTGCATGTTCAAAAATGCAACAAGAGCCAGCTTCCTTTAACGGAGGAGTACAACCCATGAAAAATCAGCTTGAAGTTGACATCAAAGTACCCAATCAGACAAAGTACCTCAGTCTGATCGGTAAAATCGGTGAAGATATCGCCTATACCCTAAAAAAGTTCAACGACAACCGCGAAGAGCTGGCATACCACATCAATTTAGTTCTGACCGAGGCCATGGCCAACGCGATAACACATGCGAACAAGAATGACCCAAACAAACAGGTCCACGTCAGTCTCTGCCTATCAGAGGACAACTTATGTATCAGGGTTTATGATCATGGCCAGGGGTTTGACATCAATGCGATAAAAGAGCATAAAGCAGCACCGGAAGATGAGCATGGCCGTGGTATATTTTTTATCCATACGTTAATGGATTCAGTAACGTACAAAAAATGTGAGAACGGCCACGTGTTAGAAATGAATAAATCGTTCAAGTCCTAACAACCCCGACCAACTGACGATGATGATCAATCCGAATCCCACCATCCCATTGGTAAGAAACAAAACGGCACCCAGCCTTGTCCGCCGCCGCCTGATCCAGCTCCGAATCGCCAACAAAGGTTAAATGCTCCGCGCTGATTTGAAGGCGACGAGCCACCTCCAATATCATATCGGGATAAGGCTTGGGGCGAACCACATCCTGATGCGTTACCACCTCGTTAAAAAACTCGGCCAGATGGAAATGATCCAAGATTTTCACCATACTGCTACCACGATTGGTTGCAATGGCTAATGGTAACTGCCCTGAGAATCTATCGAGAATATCGATCAGTCCGGGTTCAGGCACCAGTTGCGGAATAAACTGGTCATAATCAACCGTTTGCGCATAGTCCAAGGCCGCAGCGAGGCGTTCGGCCCCAAGGAGGCCAACAAAAACCTGAGGGCTGGTTCCAGTATGACAGAGATGGGCACGCTGCGGCTGATCGACACAAACTACAGGTTCATCAAAGTGATCGAGGATGAGATTATAGTAGGCAAGATTAGCCAGGCGACTATCAAACATCACACCATCGCAGTCAAATATGAGTCCTTGAGCTTTATCCATCACGGCCACCTCGCCTGTTCAGTACAATTACGCCAATAACACCGGCAATAATCATCGGCAGCGATAAAAGCTGCCCCATGGTTAACCCCAATGACAACACTCCGAGATGAGCATCAGGTTGGCGGACAAACTCAACAACAAAACGAAACAGCGCATAACCGGAAACAAAACTGAAAAAGACCGACCATGGTTTCCAACCCCGCTTAAAAATCCACAGCAGGATAGAAAACAACACTGGTCCCTCGAGAATGGCTTCGTATAATTGACTGGGATGGCGTGGATATGGTCCGCCGCCGGGAAAAACCATTCCCCATGGCACGTCAGTAACCCGTCCCCAAAGTTCGGCATTGATAAAGTTGCCAAGACGACCAAAAAACAGGCCGAAACACGCAGAGATCACCAGGATATCAGCGACCTTTCCCATGGGCAAACATCGTCTCCAGCAAAACCACGCGGAGGCAACGATGACACCCAGCAGGCCACCGTGAAAACTCATTCCTCCTTCCCAAAGATAGAAAATTTTCAGCGGCTGGTGAAGATAAAAAGAGGCGTTATAAAAAAAGACATAGCCCAGCCTGCCGCCAACCACCACACCGAGCACACAGGCAAAAAGCAAATCGGCAATCTGCTCAGACGAAACCTCAAGATCACTGCCTGTCACCAATTTGCGGATCATCGCATAAGCACAGGCAAATCCTGCCAGATACATCAGTCCATACCAGCGCACCGCAAGGGGACCAAACTGTATCGCTATCGGATCAATATGCGGATAAGTGATCATATTCATTCCATCCCAGGGCAAGGAGTAGTCGCTTGAAATCTTCAGCCAACGGTGCTTTAAGGGTCAGGGGTTTAGCGGTAACAGGATGATCACATAGAACAACGGCAGAATGCAACATCGTCCTTTTCACACTGAAATCGCCAAGATGATCATGTCCACCATAGCGGACATCACCAACCAGGGGATGCCCGGCTTCGGAAAAATGGACACGGATCTGATGCATCCGCCCCGTCGGGATTTCGACATCAACCAACGTACAGCCATCCAGACGAGCAACGGTGCGATAGCGCGTAATGGCATCTTTACCGCCGCGCATAACACTTTTCATCAAATTCGTGCGCCGTTGTCTAGCCAGCATCGACTCAAACGTTCCCTCATCCTCAACGATACTCCCTTCGACAAGAGCCATATATCTCTTCACCATCGTGCGTGATTGAAACAGATCGGTAAGAGCTTTATGGGCGCGACAGTGGATTGAAAACAACATAAGACCAGAGGTCTCACGATCAAGACGCTGCACCATCCCCAATTCCGGTTTATCCAGAGAACGGTAGGGATTCTTGAGATAGAGCAGTAACGCCTCATACAGCGTCCCCTTATAACGTGCGGGTGTCGGCTGTGATTCAATACCGGAGGGTTTATTAATCGCCAAGACATAGCCGTCCTTAAAAACAATATGGCTATCATCCAGCCGAAAGGGGGTAAGCGGTTGCTGATCAAGGAAGATCTCAAGCTGGTCACCAGGCTTAACAATATGACTGCATTTCCTCAATCTGCGCCCATTAAGGTGAGCACCACCAATATCGATCACTTTACGGATAAGCGTTCTCGACAATTCGGCGTGTTGGTCACTAACCCATTGATCCAAATGCTCGCGACAACTACTGGCTGGAACGGTGAGTCGGATCACCTGCTGTTTTTTGTTAAAACAAGCCATAAAAACCTCATCGCCTTTGACAAACGAAATGTCGATGTTAGAGTTAAGTCAAATACAAGCTCTGGGGTGAGCGAAATATGACCTATGCTGTTTGACCAACACTGAGGACTCGGAAAAAAACTCTGTCACGGTGAGCAAGCCTGAGACCAGATCAGGAAGCCTGAAGAGGCAGAACAAATTCCACAAATTAGAACAAGGTCAACGCCAGAATTAGCCCGCCACCCCGGAGAACATTTACAGACAAAAGGCCTCACGCAAGTGAGGCCTTTTGTTTATCCACCGTAATCATCGTAATTTACAACAATCGCTCAGCTCAACACATGCTTTTTTAGTACAAAACAGGTGAACAGCCCCTGAAAGACCACCTTATCCGCAACCTTAACCATGCACTCAACCTGGAACTTATTTTTTTCCGATTCAAGCATGACAGCTGTTGCCACGGCAGTATCCCCAACCTTGACCGGAGCAAGAAAACGTGTTTCCGCAGCTCCTAGGACAACAGTCTCTTCATTGACTGCCAACATTGCCGCATAATCGGCAAGGCCAAAAATGAATCCACCATGAACCAACCCCATATCATCAGCGCTCATACATTCCGTTGTCAACAATTCAACAACGACCCGACCAGCATCAATCTTGACAGGCACGCCAACCAGTTGCGGTGAAATTTTCAGATGTGTTTTGGACTGCAGTAAATCGTTCATCCGCTTATATTCCGTCTACGCGTTCGCGAAGTTCTTTACCCGTCTTAAAGAATGGGGTCTTTTTCGACGGGATGTCGATCAAATTTCCACTTTTAGGATTTCGCGCCTGACGGGCCTCCCGTTCGCGGATAGAAAAGGAACCAAAACCACGAATTTCAACACGATCACCACCGATCAATGCTGAACCAATACTATCGAAAATGGTATTAACAACAAGCTCAGATTCCTTTTTATTCAGATCTGAACCTGCTTCCATTAATCGTTCAATCAATTGACTCTTTGTCATAATTACCTCCTCAGATGGCCTGAGACCATAACAACTGCAATCCTTGCTTATTTGTCCCCTGAATAGACTGCTCTACTTTTGAGATCGTCTGACCGATAAAATAATCGATCAAATTAACCCGCGGCTCTTCAGGGTAAACAACCTTTGGTGTTCCTTGAATTTCAGCCATACGTCCAGCTTCACGAATCGCAGCCTGCAGACCTCCAAGTTCGTCCACTAACCCTAATTGTTGAGCCTGACGTCCGGTAAAGATACGACCATCGGCAAACTCCCGAACCTTAATTTCATCGATATCCCGACCGCTACTTACGGCAGCAACAAACTGCGAATGAACATCGTCAATCAGTCCCTGCAGGAGTTCACGTTCTTCAACCGTCATCGTTCTTACCGCAGACCCAATATCTTTATGAATTCCACTTTTAACCACGCTTGTTTTCAAACCCACCTTATCCATCAATGCAACAACATTGGTGAACTCCATGATCACCCCAATACTTCCTGTGATCGTTCCAGGGTTTGCAAAAATCTTGTCGGCAGGAGCCGCAACATAATAACCACCTGATGCCGCCACGGAACCCATAGAGACAATAACCGGCTTGATTTCCTTGATACGCACCACTTCAGCATGAATTTCCTGGGAAGGACCAACCCCTCCTCCCGGAGAATCAACACGCAACACGATAGCCTTTATTGATTTGTTTTTAGAAAACTCCAACAGGTCATCAATCACAGATTTTGAATCGGTGATGGTACCGGAAATTTCTATGACGCCTACTTTTTCGCCGAGGGCAAATTGCTGACCTGATCCGCCAAAGGGATCAAGCAAAAAAATCACCGCAGAGAAAAAAGCAAATATCGTAAAAATTACCACAAGCGCTATAGTAAAGGGTCTTTTTTTCATCACATTTCCGACAAAAAAGCCCCTGCTACCCAGGTAGCAGGGGCTATTCAAGCTAGATCGCTAATTAATTTTCATCATTAGCGTTATTGAAAGCACCCTTAAGCAGGTCACCCAAACTGGATGTTGCTGTTTTCTGTGCTCCCATGAAAGCATCAACTTCTGCTTTTTCTTTACGCTCAGAAAGGTGCTTGATTGACAGAGCAATCTTGTGCTCGCTGGTATCAACGTGCAGAACAACAGCCTCAAGCTCGTCACCAACCTTAGCAAAGTCCTTCGGAGAATCAACTTTTTCCTTGCTAATCTCAGAAACGTGGATCAAACCTTCAACACCTTCCTCAACTTCCAGGAAAATACCGAATTCAGTTACCGAGGTAACCTTACCACGAATGATGGTACCCGGAGCATACTGCTCAGGGATGATCTGCCATGGATCCTGGCTCAGCTGCTTGACGCCGAGAGAGAAACGCTCGTTGTCACAGTCGATATTGAGAACGACAGCTTTAACCAGATCACCCTTCTTGTACAGCTCTGAAGGATGTTTGATGCGCTTGGTCCAAGACAGATCAGAGATATGCACCAGACCGTCAATACCTTCGTCAACACCGACAAAGATTCCGAAGTCAGTGATGTTCTTCACTTGGCCTTCGATGATGGTACCAGCCGGGAACTTCTCACCGATCACTTCCCAAGGATTGGGCTCAACCTGCTTGAGACCAAGGGAGATACGGCGATTCTCAGTATCCATCGCCAAAACAACCGTTTCAACTTCGTCTCCAATGGAGAGAATCTTGTTCGGATGCTTGATCCGCTTGGTCCAGCTCATTTCAGAAACATGAATCAGGCCTTCAACACCCTCTTCCAGTTCAATGAATGCACCGTAATCGGTCAGGCTGACAACCTTACCGGTCACGCGATTTTCCGTCGGATACTTGTCGGCAACGCTCAACCAAGGATCAGGCGTAATCTGTTTGAGGCCGAGAGATACGCGCTCTTTCTCACGATCAAACTTGAGGACCTTAACATTGATGCTATCGCCAACAGCGAGAATGTCGGAAGGATGCGATACGCGTCCCCAGGACATATCTGTAATATGCAACAGACCGTCGATGCCACCGAGATCGATGAACGCACCGTAATCGGTCAGATTCTTAACAACACCTTCAATGGTCTGATTTTCCTCAAGAGTCTTGAGTGTATCAGAACGCTGACTCTCGCGCTCATTCTCAAGCAGTACACGACGGGACAGTACGATATTGCCACGACGCTTGTTCAGCTTGATAATCTTGAACTCAAAAGTTTCACCGATAAGCTTGTCAAGATTACGTACAGGGCGCAGATCCACTTGTGAACCAGGCAAAAATGCGTTAACACCGATGTCAACAGAGAGGCCACCCTTGATACGGGAGACAATACGACCTTCGACAACAGCATCCTCTTCCAGCGCGTTCCAAACTTTCTGGCGATCTGCTTTCTCTTTGGAAAGACCGATCAGACCACTTTCGTTTTCAGCACGCTCAAACAGGACATCTATCTTGTCGCCTACTTCCAGAGTTGCAGGCGTGCCATCGACGGAAAATTCCGACAGAGGGATAACCCCTTCAGACTTGTATCCAACATCGACAACAACAGAATCAGGATTTACTTGAACGACAGTACCTTCAACAACATCGCCTACTGCGAGGTTGCCTTGCAGGCTGCTCTCAAACATCTCCTTGAAACTTTCTTCCCCAAACTCATCGTGGAACTCTTCGCCGTACTCATTGTTGAACTCTTTGTCGAACTCATCCATCACTTCAAGTTCTTCTGTGTTAACTGTTTCATTGTTTTCAGACATTAACCAACGTACCCCCTAAAAGATTACGTCTACACTGAGACGTTTTTTTCGGCCGCAGCCGTGGGGCGAACAGTAGCATAAGCGCCCCAAAAAACAAATATTTATTTTTCAAATTCCTGCAATCTTTCCACAACTTCGCGAATAATCCATTCCGGCGTCGAGGCTCCAGCCGTCAGTCCAATTGTTTTTACTGAGATTAACCATTCAGGGTCAATTTCACTTGCAGTTTCAATATGATGGGTGTTTTGTTGTATTTCTGAGCAGATTCGGGCTAAGCGTGTGGTATTGGCACTATTGAGCCCACCGATGACAAACATCACATCAACACAGCCGGCAATGGTTCGTGCCTCTTGCTGTCGAACCGCGGTTGCATCACAGATCGTATTAAAAATACGCAATTCCTTGCTGTTTTCCAGCAGGGCCTGGACAATTTCGCTGAAGTTGTCAAATGCCTGGGTCGTCTGAGCAACTAATCCCAGTTTTTTACGCGCGGGGATCGCTCGTGCTTCAGCAACATCGGCGACAACCCAGTTTTCAGCACCCGCAGCATAAGAGATAATCCCCTGTACTTCAGGATGCTCCTGCTCACCGACAATGACGACAGCATATCCTTCACTGCCGAGGAGCGCCGCATACTGCTGTGCTTTTTTGACAAATGGACAGGTTGCATCGACAATCGTCAATTTCCGCTGTTCAAGCTGATCCTCTTCACCGCGAGTAATCCCATGTGAACGGATAATAACGGTTTCATCGGTCATCTCCTCAACATGATCGACAACTCGAATCCCTTCCCCTTCAAGTCGTTGAACCAACTGCGGTGAATGGATCAACGGCCCAAGAGAACAGATATGTTCTGCATCTTCTGCAGCTTTAAACGCCATATTGACCGCACGTTTAACCCCGAAACAGAAACCGGCACTTTTGGCCAGAATGATCTCCATACTCCCTCCAGATAAATCAAGCCAACTTATTGACGGCTTTTTACCACATCAATCATGCGCTCTAAAACCTGCTCAATCGTCAAGCGGGTCGAATCGATGACAATGGCATCGTCAGCACAGACAAGGGGGGCATGCTCGCGTTCGCTATCAGCCTCATCACGCGTTTGCACTTCCTTAATCGTCTGAGCCAGATCAACATCAAGCCCCTTGAGAATCAGTTCATCGTAACGCCGCCGGCCACGTGCTTGGACACTGGCTTCGAGATAAAACTTCACTTCGGCATCGGGAAAAACGACACTACCGATATCACGTCCCTCGAGAACAACGCCGCCGTTTTCACCCATCTGCCGTTGTAAATCGACCATCGAGTCCCGGACTTCAGGGCATGCTGCGATGGCCGAGGTCAACATACTCATCTCAGGAGTCCGAATCAATTCCGAGACATTTTCACCATTGAGCCATACCGTTTCAAACTGACCATTACGTTCAAAATGAATTTCAATCTTCGCGCATAAACGCTTCAGCCCCGAACCGTCATCACTGGCAATGCCAACACGACTGGCTGCGAGAGCCACGGTCCGGTACATGGCACCCGTATCGATATTGATATAATTCAATCGGTTCGACAGCAATCGACTGAGCGTACTTTTGCCCGCTCCGGAAGGTCCATCTATAGCAATAATCAGTTTTTTAACCATTCACAAATTTCCATGACGAAAAAAAGGGGAAGCCGCTTGACCTCTCCCTTTATATTAATGATTGATTCCGGCTAGTCATTCAGGCATTGAACTGCGTAAGTAATTCCCAGAAATTGGGGAATGAGGTCGCCGTACACTCCGTATCTTCGATTGAGATCGGTGCCTTCGCCCTTAACGCTGCAATCGCTGAACTCATGGCGATACGGTGATCACCACAGGAATTAACGCTACCGCCGCAGAACTGTTCACCGCCAATGATACTCATGCCATCCTCGGCGGTCGCCACATCGACGCCCAGCACCCCAAGGACATCAGCCATCGCCGCTATACGATCGGTTTCTTTAACACGCAACTCTCTGGCATCACGAATCACCGTCGTTCCTTCAGCGCAAGCTGCGGCAATACTGATTACCGGAAATTCATCAATAGCCCGCGGAACATCCTCGCCACCGATTTCAATCCCTTTCAGTGCACTGCTTTTCACCAAAACATCAGCTACGGGCTCTCCAGCCATCACCCGCTGGCTTGTCAGTTCAAGGGAACCGTTCATTTTCTTCAAAATATCAATGACACCTGAGCGGGTCGGATTAATGCCAACATTGCGAATAAGCAGTTCAGAATTTGGTACAATCAATGCCGCAACCATGAAAAATGCCGCCGAAGAGATATCCCCCGGCACCAGCAGGTCACAGGCGTGTAACGACTGCCCACCGACAATGGATACGCCACCATCAAACGAGGTCACCTCAACGCCAAAATGGCGCAGCATCCGCTCTGAATGGTCACGTGACAAGTGGGGTTCATAGACCGTAGTCTCACCATCGGCATACAGACCAGCCAGCAACAGGGCCGACTTGACTTGGGCACTGGCCACAGGGGAATGATAGGTTGACGCCTTCAACGGTCGACCGTGGATTGCCAACGGAGCACATTGCCCCTGTTGCCGCCCCCAGATGGTTGCCCCCATTTCAGCCAACGGATTGACAACACGTCCCATAGGCCGTTTGCGCAAATATTGATCGCCCGTCAACACCGAAAAAAAGGACTGGCCAGCCAGCAGACCACTCATCAGGCGGATTGTCGTGCCGGAATTCCCGCAATCGAGAACATCGACCGGTTCCTGGAGACCACGCACACCACGACCATGAATAATCAGATCGCCATCACTGCACTGCTCGATTTCGACACCCATGGCCCGAAAGGCATTGAGGGTCGACAGATTGTCCTCGCCCTGCAAAAAGCCGCTGACCCGGGTTGTCCCCTCGGCCAGGCTGCCGAACATGATCGATCGATGCGAGATCGACTTATCACCGGGAACAACAATCTCCCCGTTTAAACCAGCGCTCGATAAAATTGTTTTTGTCTGTGACATCATTTGTCCCTTACCGATGGATGAAGGATCGCATCGCGACTAAGTTTGGAACGGAGAAAAAACTCATACAACCGCTCACCATCTTCCTGTTCAATATCTTTTTTCAATTCCGAAAGAAAACGTCCGAATTGATCAATCATCTCCAGTAATGATTGACGATTGTTCAGAGCAATATCGCGCCACATCACTGGGTCCGATGATGCAATACGGGTAAAATCACGAAATCCTCCCGCTGAATAATCAAGGATATTCTCCTCATAACGATCATAAGAGCTTACCGAGTTGACCAGAGAATAAGCGATCATATGCGGCAGATGACTGATCGCAGCCAGGATTCGATCATGCTTGAGCACATCCATGGTCACCACCTCACACCCTGCACTCTGCCAGGCTTGTTCAACTTTGCGTAACGCCGCGGCATCGGTCTGTTCAGAGGGGGTCAGTATACAACGTTTACCCTGATAGAGCTCCGCAAAGGCCGCACTTGCCCCACTGCGCTCAGTCCCGGAGATCGGATGCCCGGCAACAAAATTAACTCCTGCCGCCTGAGCTAAAGGCTCGACAGCTTCAAGAATACACTGTTTAACGCTACCGCTATCGGTCAGCACGGCGCCCTGATCCATATACGGCAGGACCTCAATAGCGACATCAGCCATCTTGCCTACCGGAACAGCCAGCATCACCAACTCGGCGCCGCTGACGGCACCCTTGAGGGAGGTAGAACGTTCATCGATCACCTGGAGCTGATGTGCTAAACACAGATTGTCACCATCGGCATCCCAGCCGGCAACGGTCGCGACAACACCGGCCCGTTTGAGCGCCAGGGCAAAGGAGCCACCGATTAAACCGACGCCAACGATAGCAATTTTATGCAAATAAAAAGGATTCATTCCAAACCTGATGATCTTCAAACGGCACGAGGGTAAGAACCCAGAACCTTAAGAAACTGACAATAACCGCTGAGTTCCTCTACCGCGTCGTGCACATCATCGTTCTGAATGTGCCCTTCGATATCGAGAAAGAAGATATATTCCCATGCTCGTTTTTTCAGTGGTCGGCTCTCAATCTTGGACAGGTTGATCCCGCGCTTACTGAAGGGTTCCAGCATCCGCAGCAAAATACCCGGTTCATCTTTAATCCGGAACATGACACTGGTTTTATCGCGCTCACTCGGCTCCGGCATCTGATTACTCACCACCAGAAAACGGGTAAAGTTGCTCGGGTTGTCGGCAATACTCGCCTTTACCTGTTTCAGGTCATATTGAGCGCCCGCCATGGCACTAGCAATCGCAGCAGCATTCTTATCCCCCGCAGCCAGTTGCGCAGCAGCAGCAGTGCTGGCGACATCGATCAACGGCACATCAGGCAAATTTTCTTCCAGCCATTTACGACACTGAGCCAGAGCCTGAGGATGGGAATAAACCCGCTCAATGTCTGACATCCGGGCGGTCAACGACAACAGATCGTGGGAAATCTCCTGGAGAATTTCGGCATTGATCTTAAGATCCGAATCCATAAAGGTATCCAGGGTGTGGGTAACCACCCCTTCATTGGAGTTTTCAACAGGAACCACCCCGTAGTGGGCACGGCCCCGAGCCACCTCATCAAACACCGCAGAGATGCTCTTTTGTGGTACCAACTGGGCCGAAAGACCAAATTGCTGCATGGCGGCAACATGGGTAAAGGTCGCCTGCGGACCCAAAAAAGCAACCTTCATCGGTTGCTCTAGAGAGAGAGACGCCGAAATAATTTCGCGAAAAACACGCTGAATCGCTTCTTCGGGAAACGGCCCCTTGCTGTTGGCTTTTAAGCGCTCATAGATTGCCTGTTCACGGCTGGGAACATAAAAAGCCTTTTTACTGCCCTTTTTAGCGTGCCCAACGTCAATGACCACCTTGGCCCGCTCATTGAGTAATTCAAGGATCTGATCATCCAGTGCATCAATCTTTTCACGCAATGCGTTCAGTACATCGCTCATGCAATCCCCCACCTTCTAGGCGAAACTCACTTCTACACCCCAATTTTGACAACGCACCTGCCCCAATCATGCAAATGAGCAGTGAATTTACCTTATGGAGACAATAAAAGCAATCAACGAGCGTGACATCATTCGCCAGAGATACCCCCTCGCTAATTCGACGGTCAGCAAGGCATTGCTCAACGGACGATCTACCTTCCGCTACGCCACGTTAAACCACTGCTCTTTACGATAAGATTTCAATAATTCCTCCTCTCTCGCTGCAGCTTCGGAAAATCCACTGGTTATTCAACACCTTGTATTGTTAAACCGGCTATGATAATGTGCCACGCCATTCATGACAACAGACCGATATCTGTTATTAAACTTCAACTGAATGCTTTACCATGACCTACAAAATACATTTACATTCAATGACTTACCTTCTTGCTGCGCTCTTATTATGTAGTTGTGATGTCAGCAAAACCAACTCTGCTCAATCACAGCAAACCCTTCAGGCAAGTTCCTACACTGAACTGATTTCACTATTTGATCAGCTCAGCTATGGCTGGGACACTCTGGAAGATGGCGTACCGGCCTTCACCCTCAATGCATTTCCGCAGGACATGGCTCTTATTTACGATGTGCGATTGAAAAAACAGCTCTTTTTTCTCAGTTTGTTACCGATGGTGATCATGCAAAATGAGATCATCCTACAACAGCGGGAAACACTGCTAAGGCTGCTGAACGGCTCAAACCCTCTGGTTAGTGAACAATCGGCCTGGCTCAGCAAACTTTGCCGTGACTACAAATGTTCGGGTGATCCACTGACCGATCATTCAAGCAAAGAAAAAATCCTGTCTCGTGTTGACATGGTGCCGACGGAGCTGGTTCTGGCCCAGGCTGCAAACGAATCGGCGTACGGCACTTCACGCTTTGCTCAACAGGCAAACAACATTTTTGGTCAATGGACATTCACTCCCGGAACGGGTCTGGTTCCAGCCGATCGACCGGAAGGGGAATACTACGAGGTTCGGCGGTTCAACACCCTGGCGGATTCCATCCACTCATACCTGAATAACCTGAACACCCATCCGGCCTATGAGAAACTGCGCACCTCTCGAACACAGATGCGTGAAACCGGAGTGCCACTTGAAGGGAAAAAGCTGGCCGAAGGATTATTAAATTACTCAACACGACGCGATGCCTATGTCGCGGAGATTCAGACGATGATCCGCCACAACCGTCTTGCCAGCTTGGCAGAGCTTAAACTTCGTAAGAGCAGTCGCCTGGCGAAGCAAACCATCTTGCCGACCCAACAACTAAGTTCACGCACCGCCGCTAAAAACGTACTGACTCTCTAATCCGGGTTAGGGATGAATCCATACCTGGCTGAACCAATACCAGAATTTTCCATCACGGCTTTGCGCCGTCAACGTATACTTATTCCGTCGTCCCTGTAGAGGACCTCGGGCAACTACTTCATAACAGCCGGGCAGACCGGCAACGCTTTGCACCGCCACCGCGTCCTGGCCCTGCACGTAGCAGCGCAGGCTGGACAAATTCAGCTCCTCACTATCGAGGGTAAATCGCAACACCGGCGGATCTTCTGCCCCGACAACCGGACCAGCGGGTGACACAACCGTCAGCGGCATCGCTTTCATAGCAAGTTTATTGCGAAAACCTTCAAGGGTGGCAAACGGTCCCCCCATAGGAAAACGGGGGAGCTGATAACGCGACATCGTCGGGGTAATCACCCCTGATTGCTGTGCCAGCGCAGCAGTAAACCCTACCTGCTCCATCAAATTCATCAAAGACGGCGAATATTCACCATAAGGATAGGCAAACAACTGTGGTTGAAAACCGAGTTCACGGACAAAGTTATCCTGAGCCTTGTTAAGATCAGCGGCGGCCCAGGCCATCCATCCATCAGGGTTGCGTTGCTCATGGGTGATGAAATAAGGATGGGATGCCGAGTGATTGCCGATCTCAATTCCTTCAGCCTGCAAGGTTCTCAACTCATTCCAGTCGAGATAGCTTTTAGCACCAACGGAACCAGTATTGACAAAAAGGGTCGCCCGATAACCATAGCGACGCAACAGCGGCATTGCTCCAGTCATAAAGCTTTGGTATGAATCATCCACGGTCAGGGCAACGCAGCGCTCAGGGAGGGGTTTCCCTGCGGCCATCGTCTCGACGATCTCCCCCACAGTCAAAACCTGGTAATGGTGTTGTTTCAGATAAGCGAGCTGCTGTTCGAACACATCAACGGCGATATTGGTCGAAGGATAACGGGCATCACCGAAGCGGTGATAGACAAAAACCGTCGCCTGATCGGCACACCAACCACTGCCAGTGGCTAACAACCAGACGACTAACAACACAAAACAATAGCGTATACTAGTCATTATGATTATTCTCACGGACAATGGAACGCAGATAGCGGCGGATACTGTTCCGCGCTTTCGGTGTTACCGCCCAATCGAGCCACTTGGGAAGCACCCCGGGAACATCAACGGTTTCAATGCGCACTTGATCGCCATCCATCAACGGTGTTTTCAATAATCGAGTCTGACCATTGATCCGGGCACGGAATGCATAGAGACCGAGTTTTTCATGAATATCGAACGCAAAATCAAGTGCACTGCTACCCTCAGGAAGCATGCGGGATTCACCATGCGGTGTGTACACCTGAATGGTTGCCGAAGCCAAACGCAGCCGTTCTGTGTCAAATACGGACTCCCCTTCGAGCAAACTGCGCATCAAGCCGGCGAAATTTTCTTTACGGAATTCAAAGCCGGGAGCCAACACCCCGGCCTCGTTAAAACGTTCAAGCTTGCGGGTCGTAATCTGAATACGCAGACGATATTCACCGGCCTGAACGGTTGTTTTTAGAGCCTGATAACCGTGCTGTGACGGAGTATTGAGATGATCACGAAGCTTTCCGGTAATGGGCTGGTACATCCGGTGCAACAGGCCAAGAGCCATATAGGCATCCATTGTTGAATCCACCAGCACTTCGAGGCTATAGAGTGCGGCAACCCCGCGACCGATACGTAACGCTCCTTCGACAGAAAAACTACGCCAATTGTCTTTGAGGGTGACGTTTAAACGATGGCGGCTGAACTCACTGGTGATGTCGGTGCGAACCCGGCGCAGAGCCGGCTCGGAGCGCTTATTGATTCCGGCCAGAACCCGACGGTAACGTGAAGCCCGACGTGGATAGAGGACGGTCAATGACAGTGATTCGAGTTCCTCAGCCACTCTCCCCATCCCCAGGTGACGGGCTAGAGGGATATATATTTTGCGTGTTTCTTCTGCGATCAACGCCTGCTTCTCAGGTTTAAGGGCATCAATCGTTCGTAGGTTATCAATCCGGTCCCACAATTTGAGGCAGAGGACACGGATATCTTCGATAGCAACAAGAATGTGGTTGCGGTAGGTTTCCTCTTTGAGGGCTTCGCGGCTCAGCTCCGCATCTTCAACCTTGGTCAGACCTTTAACAAGCAGCGCGACCTCAGTACCAAAGGCTTCTTCAACCTCTTCAATGGTGACAGGGGTGTCTTCAACAACGTCATGCAGCAAGGCAGCAATGATCGACGAAAAGCCCATCCAATAGCGTGCCGCCAGATGGGCAACACGTAGCGGATGAAACAGATAAGGCTCACCGGACTTACGTCGTTGTTCGGCGTGTGAGGTTTGAGCGAGATCAAATCCACGATGCAGCATCTTGATACCATCATCAAGAGCATCTTCCGTCAGGCTCCCACCATGGTGGGTTACCAGAAGCTCTGTAATCTCCGTCATCAATTTTTGAATTTCGCGCTCATGCTTCGCTGTTGTCATGCGCAGTCCCCAGAAATATCGAGAAAAAATTCAGCAATACAATCCGGTGCCCCGGACGAGACTAGCCCGGAGGCCAGGTCATTTTGCGGCCGGCCAAAAAGTGGTAATGGAGATGAGGGACAGCCTGCCCGCCATCGTCATTACAATTATTAACCAGGCGATAACCACTCTCGGCCACATTCAGCTGGCGGGCTAAATCAATCGCCACCTGATGGATACGCATGAGGATGCAACTATCTTCCGCCACAACATCGTTCATCCCCGCAATATGCTTGCGTGGAATGATCAACACATGAACCGGAGCCTGCGGATCAATATCATTAAAGGCAACGACCAGCTCATCCTGATAGACAATCTGCGCCGGGATCTCCCCCGCTGCAATTTTACAAAAAAGACAATTGTCCGCCATCTTCCGCCCCCTCCTTATTTTTAATCGTTGTTCGTGGTCGATGTGATCCCAGCGAGATCACATGCCAGCGCCTGCGTCCAGCTATCTTATGTAATCTTTCGTCGTGTGAAAACATGATTATCTGATGATCGCTACTTAACCGCTCTAAAGCGGCAACCATTTCCTGTAAACGATCAGAATCTAGATTAACCAACGCGTCGTCAAGAAAAAATGGCAAATGCTCTGTGGGCGATAAAAAACGCGAAAGAGCCAACCGTATGGCCATACATGCCGCATCAATAGTCCCGCGGCTGAGCTGTTCCAATGCAACCCACTGTCCATTTTTACTTTTCAGCCGTATCCTGAAACCATCTTCAATTTTAACACCGACATATTTCCCCAGGGTTGCCTTACGTAAATACGTCGTGATCTCCAGTTCAAAGCGTTGCAAACTGCTGTGGCGAAACTCATCCAGTGAAGCAGTCAATACATCGACGGCACAGCGTAAAACCTGCTTGTGCTCCTCCAGTTCTTCTGCCCGTTGTTCGAGTTGACGACGGGTACGCCCTTCCTCTTCGCTGTCGGCAAGCCGTCCGAGTAAAACAGCCTCCTGCCGAACCAGCCCCAACAACAGGGTATCACGCTGGTGAATACTGGACATGAGATCTTCCAGCTTTTCCACCGCTGTCGGAAGTTCCTCTGGACGTAAATGCCTGTTCGAAGGTTCCTGCGCGACCGGTTGTTCAACAGGTTCCCCATGTTCTACCGGTGTAGATTCCTCTGCCGACAACTGCCGACGAATCTCATTGAGTCGCTGCAGAGTCTCCTGATGCGTATCAAACATCTTCTGCATTCGAACCAATTCGACCGCGGAAGTTGAAATCCCCAGTTGTTCAAACTCATCATCGAGAGCCGCAAGATGGAGTTGTTCTTGTTCACGACGCTGTTCAATCGTGGCCATCTTTTGTTTCAGCTCGTCTTGAATAGCCTTTTTCTTTGTATAGTGCAGCCTGTAGACCGACCAGCTAACGATAAACAACACAGTCATGACAGCCGTTAGCGGGTAAAACAGTTCGTCGGCAAAAAAATGTGTCACCACGACCACGCATAACATAGCAGCACTCAGCAGCACAGGCCGCTTCCAGTCAGGCACAATAACCTTCTGCAAACGATCACGTAACGGAATCATCTCCGACTGCAAGGCAATCATACCGTGACGCACATCATCCGCTTCAGTCAGCAAGCGCGGCAATGATTCGGGAATTTCAAGCGGCAAACCAGCTTCCGTCAATTGCCGTTCAAGCTGCTGACACTCGTCGTTTAAAAAGGAGGAGGGTTCATCACTTTCTGTCGATGGAGTATCTTCCTGGTCAGCCCATAGCTGCTGAACCCAGTCGATGTACTCAATCCCCTGGGAATGCTCCTTGCGGTCATGCTCCAGTTCATTTTCCAACGCGGTAATCTGTTGGCGAACCAATTCTAACTGGAGTAAAACATCTTGATTGTGCTGTTGCTTCTGATCAAGGTCCGCAAGCGACTCGGTAATCGCTTCCAATTCACGCGGCGACGTTGTCAATTGCTGCCAGGGATCTTCGCTGGTGATCGCTGCGTAGTCATCATGGAGCGAAGCCAAGACCATTTCACTATCACACCGGGTAAAACCCGACAGTAACGTCCGTAAATATCGTTCAAAATCACCAGAGTCGGTGGGGAAATCCCCCTGGCCGACAAACAGAGAGGCGGAAAACAGGGTCTCATCGTTCAAACCAAGCAACTGGCGCAACGTCTGCCCATACTCCTGAGATTCAACAGTATGGCTCTCCTGAGAAACCACACCTGAAAAACGATATTGCTCTTGGTACATATCATCGGACTGGACCAATTTAACGTAATCACTGAGGATATCCCGCTCGATCCGAACATTACCATTCTGACTTTCGAACAATAATGCCGCATCACAACACTGGCTGCGCCCCCACGGCAAATAGCGTTTTTTATCCCGCATCCCAAAGAGAATGGCCGGAATCGAAGCCATCATGGTTGACTTGCCAGCCTCATTTGGCCCGATTACCAGATTCATTCCCCGCCGAAAGTCATAATTTTTATCGGAAAAACGACCGAAATTTTTCAATTTCAAACTACGTAAGATCATGACACCGCCTCACCAACAACGTTAAACCGTTGGAGTAATTCGCGTAACGCCATCTCATAGACCCCGCAGTGACTATCGCCACCGGCGGCAGCCAATTCAGTCATCCTTCGACATAAAATGCCGCGTACCGTATCTTCTTCTGCCATCTGTTGTACATAACGACTATTTAAAAAACTGGTCGAATCCGTTAACTCAAGAAGGAAAAACTCCGCAGCACACTGTTTCTGTAACAGCACCCAGTCATGGAGTTCTTCAATCGTCCCGGTTAACTTCACATCTAATGCCAATTCTCGATTTGCACGATCCAGCAACAAACAACTCAGTTCCGTAGCGGTATCGACACCGGTCACATCCAGTTCTTGCCGTTGAAATAGAACCGAATGACATTGAAGCTTGGTAAGCTGTACGCGACCATCATTGATAACAACAAGAGCGCAACAACGAGATCCACAGTCGTTAAAGGAAAGCCCCTGCGGCGTACCGGGACAATAAGCGAGGATTTTCTCGCCATCGACGAGCTGGTCGGCAAAGCGGTTGCCGGTAATGACATAATCCAGATCCCAGGCTTGAATGGCCGGTCGCCAACAAACCAAATTTTCCTGATAGGGGTTTACCTGGTGCGCTTCGAGTTTATGACTATGCAAAACGCCAACATGCACACCGTCGCTATGGTGCCGCTGCATAAAACCAGTGGCACTCTCCCCGGCATCAATCTGCCATGGTAGGGTATAAAGGTTGAGTGTCTGTTCGTTTAGTTCAAATACCGCCGGTTCACCTTGAAGATAACGATCCTTAACAACCCATTCAGAAAAGTCTGGATGAGCATAAACCGAATCGCTACCAAGCGGATGATCGTAACACCCGGGAAGTAGAGCGATATGGATCTGATGATCCCGTAGCCGTTGCAATTGCTGCAAGACCGGCCCACGATAGCTCTCATGCGGTGCATGGCTGGAAAACAGGTGGCCGGCAACAACGAATAACTGAACCTCGTGGGCGATAGCCAAATCGACTAAAGTCCCCAGGGTTGCCAGCTGCGCCTGCCGCAGAGCGTTCACCACAGCGCCGTCATAGGGCAGATCTGCTCCAATGTTAAGATCAGAGGTGTGAAGAACCTTAATCATGTCAGCCAACTTCCAGAACCTATAGCGAACGTGTCAGGTGAATAAGAAATTCGCGATTACCTTTTGGACCAAGAATCGGGCTGTCACACACTGCTTGGATACAACACCCTAATTTCACCGCAAGGTTCTTGATCTTCTCTAAGACCATCGCATGCTGCTCAGCATCCCTGACAACGCCACCCTTACCGACATTACCCTTCCCTACCTCGAACTGAGGCTTAATAAGGGCGACAATATCGGCGGTTTTGCCCAGCAACGCCAAGGTCGGCGGCAACACCTTGTCCAGCGAAATAAAAGAAGCATCAATCACAGCCAGATCCGGGCATTCAGCCAGTTGATTTGAGGTCAATTCGCGAATATTCGTTCTTTCCAGATTAACAACGCGGGCATCTTCACGTAATTTCCAGGCAAGCTGGCCATAACCCACATCCACGGCATAGACCTTACGTACCCCGCGTTGCAGCAAACAGTCGGTAAAACCACCGGTTGACGCTCCAACGTCCACAGCAATTCGATCCACGACAGATAAGGAGAAATAATCAAGACCACCAGCCAGCTTCAACCCGCCGCGGGACACATAGGGGATATCCTCACCTCGCAGACGAATTTCGGCCTCACAGTCAACCCGCGTACCGGCTTTATCAATAACACGATCGGCGACAAGCACTTTGCCGGCCATAATCAGCGCACGAGCTCGCTCACGGGACGGGCAGAGTCCAAGCTCTACAAGGAGTTTATCGAGACGCTCTTTTGAAGAGGACATAAGTAGATCACAGATATGAAAGGAAGAGGGATAGCCCGACTAATGCGACTATTTCAATGGCTATAACCGTAACACAGCTCAACCAGAGCGAGCAACACACAACGCAGGTAAAATATTGAAAGGGGAACAGTCCAACAAGATCAAATAAGGATATCTTTTAACCGATCTAAAAACAGCATAAACATCTACATGCCATTCAAATTAACTAGGAGACTGTTAATGCGATGGTCTCCTAGTCCTGAAAGATTTCGAGAAACTCTTCGCGACCACCGAGAAAATTGACAATTTTCACCCCCATCCCAGCGTGTTTCACTTTCCGCAACAAATTAGGTGGCACCTTCCGCGCCCAATGAACACGACCTTCCATACGCACAATAAGCCCTGAGGGCAACTCCAGCTCCATCAGCAGAATTTCACCAGGATTATAGACAACAAACGACTTGACACACAATCCCGACATGGAGACGTCCGAAGTAAAACCCACCTTAGAAGGAATCTCCGTTCCATACCTTACGTGATAACGCTTTTTTAATCGCCCTTTGCGACGTTTCTCAGCCATACAGTCTATCCTTATTGATAAAATCAGTGATCCTGTGAATAAAAAATGAAATTTACTCGCTCGGCCAGAATTAGTTGCCAAAAATACCTTTGAGAGCAGAGTCAATCAACTCTGCCCCCGGCTCAGACAAAATCGTCCCGGCCTCGGGTCCCAATTTTTCTTCTAGCTTTTTTTGTAGTTTACTCGTGGCCTTGCGAGTAGCGGTCTTCCCCAGTGCGGCAACATCAAAAGCAAAGGCGGGTTTATCATAACGTCCAGAAATGATCAGCGGCACCTTCCCCCAGCCCTCTTCATCACTGAGATAAGAACTTATCTTCGATTTCGGATCAAGCTCTGCAACAACAGCAGGAGCAAGATGAAGATCGAGGGTACTTTCAATCTCACCACCTAAAGTCAGCACTCCGCGAGGATACAGCCGGGCACGACTGCCGACAAATTGACCATCAAAATTCAGCTGCCCACCGGTCAACAACTGAACGATCCCCTTGCCCTGTTGAAAACGGAAGACACGCAATTCCGGGACCTGAATAAATTGAGCCAAGCTCCCCAACATCCCCGTTCCTGTCATCTGGCCATTATCGACAATAAAGGAACCTGTCGCTGATAAATTTTGCTGAACACGAATCGACTGAGTACCGGCACCTTTAAATTCACCGTCAACACTTGCGGTTCCGCTTAACACACCTTGATACTCAGGTTTCAACTGAGGGACCAACAGCTCAAGCTGTAAACCTTGGCCGGAAAGTTGGCCTTTATAGGTCAGACCCTGCTGGCGCAAATCGACATGACCATTCAAACGAAAGGATCCGTTAGCAATGCGACCGACTATATCCTGATAACTTAAAACATTATTGCGCAACTGATAATTAGCCCGCACACCGTCAACCTGCATCTGTTGATACAGAAGTTGGCCAATCTCAACACTGCCGGTGATCGTCAAAGGGAGATTTATCGGACCGGGCTCGTTAATCTCACGATAAACGTTTTTCCCAGCCGATGTAACAACAGACATGGACGATTCGACGGTTCTTGAAACAGAGGCCGAGGAGATATGATCAAAATCAATAAGACCACTGTCCATCGACAACTGCATAACAGGACGCAAGGCACGCCAGTCGTCACTCGACAGCGTAAGCTGCAAGATATTGTCACCGAGAACCAACCGCAATGCTTCGGAACTCAGCTTCGCCCCTTGAAGAGTGACGATCCCTTCCAGTCGTGGGCGGACCCCTCCTATCGTCAACTGAACAGCGTCAAGGGTAATACGCGCCTGTTTAACCAGATTCTTCCCATCGTCACTACGGCCCCGCAAGGAGCAATGTAGCGCAACATCACCGGCAGGATCAAATCCACTGACTTCACGACTGATCGACGAAGGAAGATGGTCAATAACTGTGCGTAACGGCCATCGCTCGGCCGTGACCGTTAAATCAAGCTGCGGTTGCCGATCGAGCTGTGAAACCTCGCCGACAATCTGCACAGGGATCCCATCATAATCAAGGGCAAAATTCTCCAGAGAAAGGCGCTTGGCCGCAGCATCAAATACCGCATTAAGGGCAACAGAAATCTGTTGAGATCGAACGGGGAACTTCGGCAAACGGTTAAGTGATAGATCCAGATCTTTAAGGAGCACCTCACCTTTTGCCCGAATACTTGCCCCGACTGAACCCGCCACATTGAGATCAACACCCAAGGTTAAGTCATCAAGGCGTCCATCGATCTGTTGGCGATAGTACGGCTGAAATGGGATAAGATTTAAATTATCGACAATGATATCAAGATCGACTTTTTTCTGGCCGAGAGCAAAGGTTCCTTCAATATCGACGGGGGAACCATTCAATTTGCCCCATAAAGTCAGTGAAGATTGTCGATCAAAAGACAATTGACTAATCTTCAAATCAAAATCAGTCAGCTTGTAACGATGGGGAGCCCCACCGAATGAATGGTCTTTAAACAGTAACTCGCCGCGATTGACATAGAGTTTTGAGATTAACAGATCAATGCCATTATCTGCGCCGGAGGCGGAAGTCACCGTTGATGCTTTAACGGCAGGGTTCTGCTTATCATCGAACAGATCACTGAAATTAAAATGCCCGTCTTTGGAACGTTCAATGTTAAGACGTGGATGTTCGAGGCGAATTTCATCAATGACAACTCGCTGCAACAACAAGGGCCAGAACTGATAGCGTAAAACGACTTTCTCAGCAGCAATCAACATGGAACGGTTGTCGTGATCAAGGATTTCCAACTGGGTTAATGTCACCCCGGAAAACAGACTCACATCGACTGAAGCCAGCTTTACCTTGCGCTGAAGCTGTTGTTCCATAACCGGAACCACTGCATCGCGTACCCGTTCCGGGGTCACAAGGAAATGTGCAGCAATAAGCAGTGCGGCCACAACGATGAGGCTACCCAAGGCAAAAAGACTAAAATACTTTAGAACTTTACTGCCCATATCCCCTCCACGCTGCCAAGTGCAACCGGTCAGCAGAACCATCAAAAACATGTTATCGGATTGATTAACTTGTAAACTGTCGTTGAGCGCGTAACTTGCGAACAACTAAAATCACTTAAACATCCCACACAACCTGGCAAATAAAAAATAAATTATGCCTTTTTTCTCATGACAAAGCAACACGGCAATGGACGATTTCCTGATCACGGCGCCAGGCCAAGTTGTCGGCGAAGACCGGGTGGCAATTCACGCCAACTTCGCGGAGCAGATGCCGAGGGAACCAGTGCTCGATAGGGACACCCTTCGGGCAGCACCCCCAGGGCAATCACTTCGGGAGAAAGTGGCACACACTCTTTTTTCATTGAACAACGCTGTTCATAGATAGTGCATTGCCGCGAATGCAGGTCAAGAAATTCGCAGGGTACTGCGGTCAAATAAATCTGGTCGTTGTAGTCGACCTTCCCATAACAACAGCGTCCACAGCGCTGGCAAAGTCCTTCCCACTGCTCAACCGTCATCGACGCCAAGGGTGGCTGATCAATGGCCACTTAACGCTCCAAGCACCGCCTTAACTTCAACGATGATATCGGCGGCGGCAGGACTTGTTTCCCACTGCAAAAACAATTTAAAACAGTCCGCAGCCTGCATCTCTTCATCCTGATCAAGATACAGATAACCAAGAGTAAGCCACGCTTGGGCATACTGCTCATCGGACTCAAGAGCGCTCCTGGCAAATTTTTCTGCGGCGACATAGTCACCCTCATCATAAAATAATTCGGCTAAATTACTGTTGGCCTCCGCATCTTCGGGGTCTAATTCCAGTGCTTTCAGGTACCATTCTTTCGCCCGGAACAGATCATCCAACTCAAGATAGAGGTCTCCCAGAGTATTAACAGCCGCGAGGCATGCATCGTCACGTTCGAGGGCCTGCTGACAACAGCACACAGCCTGCTCAATCTTATCTTGTGCCGCATGCAGCAAGCCGATACGAACCAGCGCCTCCCCGGCCACAACCGGATTATCCAGCAAGCGCTGATAACTCTGTCGTGCTTGGGAAAAATCATCCCGACCGAAATATTCATCGCCGAGGGCCAGGATGACATCGGGATCGACATCACTGCGCGATGCTGTTGTTTCCAGCAAATCGATCGCTTTTTCCTCTTGGTTATTTTCGGTCAGCGCTTCCGCCAGCAGAACAACAATTTCATCGTTTTCGGGATAATTACGATTCGCCTCGGCGAGTGCATTAATCGCTTTTTTCGCCTCACCATTTTCCAACAATACTGTTGCCTGCTCGATAATTTGCTCAATCGGATTCATATGGCACCGTTTCCTCCTTCGTCCGGCGCTGAGGCCAGAAAATCAACAAATTCAAAAATCCCCCATGGCGTTGCCGAAACTTTTGCCACTTCGACATTTAGCGCATCTGAGATCTGTTCCAAGCTAACATCATCGAGCAACACATCTTCCCCTTCACGGCAGACGACATCGGGTAAGATAAGGATTCTACCGCAGTTATAGTCGCGTAACTGCTCAATAATATCTTTGCCGGTCAACAGCCCAACAACACTGACATGACCGGAAAAAAAATGATTGTAGACCACTTTCACAGTCAATCGGCTCCCTGTCTTTTGATTAAATTGATCGACAAAGGAGCACAGCTCTTGAGCTGCCGATTCTCCGGTAACCAGGGTAGCCGTCAGCCCGGGATACGACTCTACTTCTTTAAGAACCTCTTGGGCATCACGACGAAAAAGGGGAATCAATCCGACACCATTTTCAATCTGAGCTAAGTCTTCATAACAATCCAGATCAGGAAAAGAGCATTCCCCCTGTAGGTAGAACTCATCCGCGGCAAAAACAAACCGGGTTCCGTACTGATCGAGCAACTTACGTTGCCAGCAATGTATCTGCTCAATAACACGCTGTGCTTCGTCACAACTAAAAGCACGTAAGACAGGCAAGGCATGACGATGGCCGGTAAGACCAACAGGAACAACAGCCAGGGAGAGCACACCGGGGAACAAGGTTGAAAGCTCTGCGATGGTCTGATCAAGACACGATGCATCATTGATATCGGGGCACAAAACAATCTGTGTGTGTAATTCAATTCCGGCCTCAACCAACCGCTTGAGCGTTGGCATCACAGGAGATAATGATCGACCAAGTAATGTACTGCGCACGGCAATATCTGTGGCATGAACAGAGACATACAGTGGTGAAAGTCTCTGCTCAATAATGCGCGTCATATCAGACTCTGACAGATTCGTCAGGGTGATATAGGCACCGTATAGATAAGAAAACCGGTAATCATCATCACGCACATAGAGGCTTTTTCTCAAGCCCGTCGGCAGCTGTCGGACAAAACAGAACTGACAGTTGTTGCTACACTGCCGCAGCACAGGATGCTCAAACCCCAGGCCAAGGGGATCATCGGCATCCCGTTCCAGCTCAAGGTCCCACAGCTCTCCGTTATTTTTTTCAATATCGAGTACCAGCTCTTCACCGTGTGCATAGAGCTGATAATCAATCAAATCATTAATTTCATTACCATTGATGGCCACCAGCTTATCACCAATTTCAAGATCAAGCTGTTCCCCAATGCTTCCCGAATCCATCGTTATAATTTCCAGCATAAGACGCCTAAACCTGAACCCTTGTGTACCGCCAGCTACTCACGGAATCAGGATAAAATAAAGACAGGCCCCCGCTGTAATCCAGACGGAGACCTGTTTTCGTTGTTTATGTGTGGCCAGTACTAGTCACGACCTCCGTGCAGCTTGAATGTCCCGTCCGCTGACGTAATTGAAGAAATTGCATGCTTATACAGCAGAAAATCTCCGCCGCTTTCAACCAGAACGCAAAAATTATCGAAAGACTTGATGTAACCCTGCAACTGCTCACCTGACATCATGACAACAGTAATTTTGACGCGCTCTTTACGCGCTTGATTCAGATATTGGTCTTGAATATTAAATGGTGTTTTTGCCATGATTTTCAACTCCTTCAGTGTGCATTTAAATAAAAATTTTCAATCCATGCAAGGATATTATCAAACTCACTCTTGTAATCAACCCAAATTATCGACTTATCTTTTCTAAACCATGTTAGCTGACGCTTCGCATAGCGACGCGAATCCTGCTGAATCCAAGCGACGGCATCATCTAAAGACATACCCTCCCGCAGATGTGCTATGGCTTGCCGGTAACCAATTGTACGCATAGACTTAAGATTCGGGTGATAACCCTGCGCCAACAAAAACCTCGTCTCATCCAATACTCCCTGTTTAATCATCAGCTCAACACGGTCGTTGATTCTCTGGTACAGTAAGGCCCGATCCATCGTAACGGCCAACTTCAGTACCCGGTACGGCTGCTCCCGAAAACCGTGTTCACTCTGCCAGCGAGATAACGCAACCCCCGTCGTCTCAAAAACCTCAATACCCCGAATAATCCGCGTGATATCATGGGGATGTAACTTCTCGGCCAAGACAGGGTCACACTGCTGCAACAATCGATGAACAGAACCCATATTCCGTTGTTCCCGGTCAAGCAATTGCTGCCGTAAAACAGCATCTTCACCAGGCAGATCAAGCAACCCGTCAGTAAGCGCACGAATATACAGTCCGGTTCCACCAACGACAAGAGGCAAATTCCCCCGAGCGTGTATTTGTGCAATCGCCTCGTGTGCGTGTTCAGAAAAGTCAGCAACACTGAACTTTTCATCCGGATTGACAACATCAATCAGATGATGAGTAACGGCTTGGCGTTCCTCGGTCGTTGCCTTGGCCGTACCGATATCCATCTGACGGTACACTTGGCGTGAATCCGCCGAGACAACCTCAACGGGGTACTTTTGCGCCAGCTTTACGGCTAATCCTGTTTTTCCTGATGCGGTCGGACCACAGACAACCAGCAATGGGATACGCGTATCATTTCTCATGCCCGTCTAAACATCTTCTCTAAGTCGCGCAATGTAATACGCTGCATCACCGGCCGACCATGGGGACAATGACGATTAAAATCCACATTATCAAGCTGATCGAGTAATGCCGTCATCTCATCAGCGACAAGCCTTTGGTTAGCACGAATCATACCATGGCAGGCCATCTGGATAAGAACATGGTCCAGAGCCAATTGTGACAGACCACTGACACCAACCGAAGCAAACTCGGAAAGCATGTCACAAACCATTGTTTTCACGTCAACTTCTCCAAGTATTGCCGGAACAGCCTTGAGAGCCCAACTCGTCCCACCAAAAGGTTCGAGATCAAAGCCTAGCTGTTTTAAACCCTCTAAATTTTCCTGCAATTCAGCGTCTTCGCGTAGATTAAGGTCAAGAATCTCGGGAAATAACAACTCCTGCCGTTCAATACCACCAGCAATATACTGCTTTTTCAAGCGTTCAAAACCAATCCGTTCGTGTGCTGCGTGCTGATCAATCAACACCAGATCTTCACCATCTTCACACAAGATATAACTGCGATGAAATTGGCCAATAATTGTCAATGACGCAAAATAACCCCGCGTTTCAACGGGTAGCCCCGGCGTATCTTCTCCACTCGGAGTTTGGTCAGGCTCAAGTCGAGACAATAGCCTTTCATGTTGCAGATAGGCAGACTCGCTTTCTTGAACCAACGCTGAACGGAATCCCGAAGAGCACCGGTCAGCCGGCAAACGTTCCATTGCCGACTGACCGGCAAAAGCAGTTTTTCCCTTCAACAGAGGAACTGCCAAGGCTAAAGAAGAGGGGATTTCTGCCGCAACCGGGGCGGGCTCTGCACAACGCAGGGTTTGACGAATGGTTTGACTAACAAAATCATGCACCATGCGCTGGTCATGAAAACGTACTTCGTGCTTTGTTGGGTGAACATTAACATCCACCTTTTCGGAATCAAGAGTCAGAAAAAGCACACACACCGGATAGCGCCCCTTCATCAACAACTGTCGGTAACCATCGAGAATTGCATGCTGAAGAACACGATCCTTAACAAACCGACCATTAATAAAACTATAGATCGCCTGAGTTGTCGAACGATTAAGGGATGGATGAGCGACATATCCTGTCAGTTTCAGGGATTTCTCTCCACCATCAACTTCGATCAACTGCTGAACAACGGGACGTCCAAGAAGATCGGCAATGCGATCTCGCTGATTTTTTTGTCGATAGAGATCAAGGATCACCCGACCATTGTGGATCAACTTGAATTGAACGTAATAATGTGGCAGTGACAGCCGAGTAACAATCTCGGCAATATGGCCGAATTCTGTTTCATCACGACGCAAAAACTTTCGCCGGGCCGGGAGGTTGAAAAATAGATCTTTGACCTCAAAGCACGTTCCGCCGGCAATGGCCAGCTGTTCATGGTGTCTGACGACTCCGCCAACCAGTTGCAATCGGTTACCGATACTGTCTTCAGTCTGGCGACTGGAAACAGTCAATCGCGACACAGCTGAGATAGACGGTAACGCTTCACCTCGAAAACCGAGAAACTGAAGGTGAAATAGATCATTTTCACTGCGAATTTTACTGGTGGCATGGCGTTCAAAGCAGAGGAAAATATCATCACTGCCCATACCACAACCATCATCACTCACCCGTATCAGCTTCTTACCACCGCGTTCCACCTCGACGGTTATCTGCTTGGCGCCAGCATCGAGGGCATTTTCAACCAATTCTTTCACAACCGAAGAGGGACGTTCAACCACCTCGCCAGCGGCAATTTGATTACATAGTTTTTCAGGTAAAATAGCAATTTTCTGTTGCATGAATTCCAGTCTCGGCTCATATCATGAAAAAAGGCCGGCATACGCCGACCTTGAACATTCACCTAACAGTATATGTTCTGCCAACTACAGTCGACGCTGTTCCATCCGGGTTAGCAGCGCATCAATTTTATCCAGATGTTGATCAACACCCCGCTGAGAATCCGCCAGGGGCAACTCAATCAAACCAAGATCACCCGCGACGCTCTCGACAATTTTCGGCTCAACCCGCACTAATTTTTGTAGGTAGGATTCAAATAAACAATTGTCGCACAGCGTATTAATCAGACGGGGTATGCCGGCAGAATAACGGTAGATCAACTGTACCGCAGGTTCTGAAAAAAGCATATTACGTGCACCTGCCACCTTAAGGCGATGTTTGATATAGGCTAACGTCGATTCTTCCGTCAGCGAATGGAGATAATAACGCATGGCTACACGTTGGGCGAGGGGCTCATCAAGGCGAAGACACTCCTCCACCTCCGGCAGCCCAAAGAAGATGAGGTTGAGTAATTTCTTTCCTGGAATCTCAAGATTAAGCAAGCCGCGAAACTCTTCCATCAGAGCCCGGGTCTGCAGCATTTGTGCTTCATCGATCAAGACAACAGCCCGTCGACCCTGCTGGTCAATTTCAAGCAGGCGCTCATACAGCTGCTTAAGCACCGTCAAACGGTCTGCAGCAGGTTCTGTAACACCCAGCTGCATGGCAATGCGTGTCAGAATCCACTCTGGAGTGATTCCGGAGTGAACCATAACCAACAATGACGACTCATAGAGCTCTGCCGGTAGAGCATCAAGCATCCGGCGGGCCAATGTTGTTTTACCTGACCCAATCCCTCCGACAAGAACCGCCAGACCCTTGTCGGAATCAACAGCTCGAAGAAAGCGGGTTAAAGCTTGACTGTGCTGTTCACTGTCAAAATAAAACCGCGCGTCAGGGGCATTGGAAAACGCCTCACGTTCCAAGCCAAAATATTCCGTATAGCTCATAGCACAGATCCAAAAATCTAAAAAACAATATCAAAGGCCGCATTCGACCAAGCCCAGCGTCAGTTAAAAGGTGCTACACATAAGAGACTTTAGGCACCCCTGTTGTCGGGTCAGAATCACCGTCAACCAACTCTTTAAGTTCAACAATTTTTGCACTGACATTACGGAAAGAGGCGTCATTGTCCGCGACAACCTGATAACTGCTCAAGGCATCAGCATAACGATGCCACGCTTCATAGAGTAAGCCTGTTTCATAGTACAAGATAACCCGATCCTCAATACTCAAAGCCGAATCAGACAAACCCAGCGTCAGCACCTCTTCAGCACTATCAAACTGCTGCTGTTCAATGAAGCAGGCCGCTTTCAAAGAAAGGCCGTCAATTTTACGCGCGGGACTCTGCATCGCTTTATTAAACTCGACAATGGCATCATCGTATAGTCCCATCTCTTTGTACGCAACCCCTAGATTATAAGCAGATTCCGTATCTTCATCACCGATAACCGTCTGAATACCACGTTGAGAATCTGCCAGATTCTCGGCACTATTGCCGCCGCCATCGTCCTGACTGCCCAAGGACAATTCGAGGCTGGAATCGATATCATCCTCCTCAACACTCAGATCAAAATTTTCCAGCGGTGCCATGAATGAATCATCAGAATCGAGATCCAGATCGAAAGTTTCACTGGAAATCTCAACCGATACGTCTTCGCCATCGATCACAGCAACAGACACATCAGAAACGGACGATGGGGTGGGCGCCGTTACAGCAGGAGAAACATCCGTGCCACGGCGCTCCAGAACCAGACCTAGACGCTTTTGCACCTCTGCATTATCCGGGCACGCCTGATCCAGGCGACGACAAACCTCCTCGGCCTCATCCAACAAACCCTGCTGCAAATAAAAATCTGCCTCTTCCAAATCCGTTTTCAGATCAACGGGGGGAGCAGAAGTCGCAGCGGCGGTAAACGGATCAACGATTCCCGCTTGCTCTACACTTGGCTCTTCAACAATATCAAAAGAGATATCATCAAAGGAGGCATCATCAGATGGAGGCGCCGGCGATTCCCGAACAATATCGAATTCGAGTTCATCAAATTCGAGGTCATCGGCAACGACCGGCTCATTTACGGTCGAAGAGGATTCAAACGAGATCGTATCAAAATCGTCAATAGCAAGCTGGTCACTAGGAGCCTCATCGGCACCGAGTTCACTGGATAGCACATCAAACAGTTTCTCCCCCTCACCGAGGTGCTCATAGATGACATGAAGTGACGCAAGGATCTCCTGATTGTCGGGCAAGACTTCACGCAGCTTCTCGTAAAAAGGTTTCAGATCAGCAACCCGTTCGGCGGTAAAAAAGCGATCTTTCCCCTTCTCCAACAGTTCAAAACCCTGTGAATATTCTTCAGAATCCATCGCCGCCTGGAATAACCGGTACCAGAAATCAACATTTTCCGGTTGCCACTCCACCAAGCGCAAAAGACATTCAAGTTCATGCTTGAACTCACTACATTTATGAAAGCCATTTGCCAACGCCGACAAGACATCAACATCTTCAGGGTATTGACGTTGAAGCTTAGTCAGATACTGAACCCCGCCCAGAGGTTCCCCATATTTAACCATCGCCTCGCCATAGCCAACCCCCACCTTGGCGTTGCCAGGCCAGATCGCCATGAAGTGTTCATAAAACTTTTGCAGCTGCGTGTAGTTTCCTAACTCGCGAATACGCTGCTCGACACTGAGGTATTCTTTCTCTGCCAACTCATGGTTATCGATGCTTGCATAGAACTCGGCAATACGCATGCCGATGGTGATATTTTCAGGATCAAGTTCCTGCATATGTGTGAGGATCTTAACCGCCTCGTCATGCTCTGCCATTGTGTTGTAGTGCTCAAGAAGAACACGATATTCAGACAGAGCATTACCGATCAAGCCCTGCTGTTCATTAAGCTTAGCCAGCTTAAGGGTAAATGCAGAATTATCCGGAGCCAACTTCTGCATCTGCTTATATACAGCGATCGCTTTCAGGTAAAACGTGTTATCCGCATAATAAGCAGCAACCGTTTCATACTCTTTCAATGCATCGTCGGCATTGCCACTACGACCGTATAGCTCCGCCAATTTTTGCCGACTGCGCACATCTTTAGCATCAATTTCGAGAACTTTTCGATACTCTTTAATCGCTCGAGGGATATTGTTTTTTTGCAACTGCTTCTGAGCCGCTGCCAGTATTTTATCTTTGTTTGCCACAAGTATCCTCTAACAGTTAAAAAAAAGGGAATGAACCAATGTATAAATACACCGTGAAACTCTAATGCTAAATCACATCAACAATTAGGTCAAGTGCATAATCTATTGAATTCCCAAAGGAAAACGGGCTCCACCCACAAAAAAAGCAGCGATTTTCCTAACAGTATCGGTCGAGCTAATGAATTAACCACAGATCCTAGAGACCATCAAAAGAGCAACGCCCTAAGTCCTTTAATTTCTTCACGTGTTAGCGATCGGCTATGGCCACTGGGAAGTTTCCCCAAATCTAAATTAGCCATCTTGATCCGTTTCAACGTACTGACATCAAAGCCAACGGCCCGGCACATTCGACGAACCTGACGATTACGCCCCTCTTTAATTTCCAGGTCAAACCAGGTATTTCGTGCTGAATAGTGAATATTATCCACCCGAGCCGACGCGGTCATGCCATCGTCAAGTTCTACCCCATGCTCCAATTGCTGACGAGCACGATCCGTCAAACGACCGCTGATTTTCACCCGATATGTTTTGGCAATTTTGTGCCGGGGATGCAATAGGCGCTGCGTCAGGGCACCATCATTGGTCAACAACAGCAGCCCTTCAGTATTTATATCGAGCCTGCCGACGGGGAACAGTCGCCCAGAGACCCCTTTCATAAAACGACAAATCGTTGGTCGCCCCTGAGGGTCTTTCAAGGTCGTAACATAGCCAAGCGGCTTATTAAGCAGCAGATATTGCTGCGGCTCGGCTTTGGGCAATGCCTTGCCGTTAACCGTAATCACATCGCTGGCAGGGTCGGCCTTGTCACCGAGAGAAACCTGTTGGCCGTTCACACGAACACGTCCCTGATCAAGCCAGGTTTCAGCTTGACGACGTGAAGCCAGTCCCGCCCGTGCAATTAACTTTTGTATCCGTTCAGCTGGAGCCATCGCCATCAAAATCCATTTCTAAAGGCAAAGAGACCTCATCAGGGTCTGCAAATTCATGTAAATTCGGTAATTCCGACAGGTCTTTCAAACCAAAAAATTCTAAAAAATGCCGACTGGTTCCATAGAGCAAGGGACGACCAGGGACATCTTTCTTGCCAACAATCTTTACCAGCTGCCGATCCATCAATGTCCGAACAATCCCACCCGAATCAACCCCCCGTAAATATTCAAGTTCGGCGCGGGTAACCGGTTGACGATAGGCTATTATAGCCAATGTTTCCGTAGCCGCTTTGGACAACCGGGTCGTTCGGTTTCGATTCAATTTAACAATCCACGGCGCATACTCAGACCGGGTGCGAATCTGGAAACCACCAGCGATCTCCTGCAACACCACCCCCCGACCCGGTTGAGCATAGTCGATCAGCAGTTCCTGCAAAGCATCCTTAAGTTGCGGCAGATCGACCTCGAAAATGGATTGCAGCCGTTCAAGCCGTAACGGTTCATCACTACTGAACAAAACGGCTTCAAGCCGTCCTTTTAGAGGGCTAGTGATATTCACTTTTAATTCCATCCACCGAGGTGACCCTTCCCGACCGAACCGCATCAGACGGATAGAGGTAGATCATACCATGCTGATTCAACTGCACGATTTTACACAACTGTAATTTAACCAGTTCCAACACGGCAATAAAGGTGATGATGATTTCATCGCGCTGCGGCATGGCACAGAAGCACTCTCGAAAGGGAAGATATTGTTGCTGTCGTAAACATTGCAAAACATGCTGAATCCCATCGGCAACACTTAACGGTGTCTTCACCACGGCATGAATAATCGGTTCGGGAGGTTCTTTGAGCAATTCACGTAACGCCTTGACCAACTCATAAACACCAACCTCAGATACCGCACTGGAAGCACCATCATCCACCGTGTTCACCGTTTCGGGACGAACAAAGACCTCGCGATTGAGCTGCGGATACTCTTCGAGCTGCTGTGCCCCCTCTTTATATCGACGATACTCCAACAAGCGCTGAACCAGTTCGGCTCGCGGGTCGATCTCCTCATTTTCAAATTCTTCGGGTTCCGCTTTTGGCAACAGCATCCTCGACTTGATATGCATCAATGTTGCCGCCATGACAAGAAACTCACTGGCGACATCGAGGTTCTGTTCCTGAACCTGTTCGAGATAGCGAAGATATTGGGCGGTAATACATGACATGGAAATATCATAAATATCCATCTCATTTTTACTCACCAGGTGGAGCAGCAGATCGAGAGGGCCTTCAAACGTGTCGAGCTTGACTTCGTAAGACAATGCCATCAGCCGCGACTGAAAAGAAAATTGATCACAAATTCAACAACAACCCATTGTTGATCGGCCATTAACGACACCAATCCCAGAATGATAGGGCCAAGCACGTTCTGCCAGAGATCGGTAAAAAAAACAGTAGCAATCACTACAAAAAAACCAAACGGCTCGAGTTTCATCAACATGGCAGCCTGCCGCGCGGGAAGTAATGCCGCCAAAACACGGCCACCATCCAGTGGCGGAACAGGAATAAGGTTGAAAACGGCCAAAATAACATTGATATACAGGCTGAATGCCGCCATCAAGGAGATCGGCCGTGTCACCAGAGTCAAGTCAACGGGGCTGGCCACGTCAAACATCCCCACCGCCCGAAGCAGCAAAGCTGAAAAAATGGCCAGACCAAAGTTGGCGGCGGGACCGGCAAACGCCACCCAGAACATACTTTTATGCGGATTACGCAGATTGGTAAAATTAACCGGCACAGGCCGCGCCCAGCCAAAACCGACAAACAACAACGCCAAGGTTCCCACCGGATCCAGATGACGCAACGGATTCAATGTCAATCGGCCAAGCAGGCGTGCCGTCGGATCACCCAATCGATCAGCCGCATAACCGTGCGCAACCTCATGGACGGTCACTGCCAGCAATGCCGGAACCAGCATAATTGAAATTTTAACGAGTATATGTTCCATAGTTTCCCTGAAACGAACCATCTCCGCAAAACGGAGGAAAATAACTAAACGTCGGTCGGATTAAGAACCTGCCGGACAAAGGTGATCTCGTCATTACGAGACTCGATGACACCATCGAGTCGGGCATCGCGCAACTGCGCGAGGAGATCACCAACCTGCGGACCATGAATGACCCCCAACTCCTGAAGATCCCTACCATTGAGCAAAGGCTTAACACCCCTCAGTTGCGTCATATAGTGTGAAATGGCCAGCCGCACTGAATCACTTGCCGTACGAGCCATGGCAAACAACAACATTTCAATACTGATACCATTCAACCGCCGATAGAGCTGACTGTCCGGCAATGACGTCAGTTTTTTCCGCTGACGTTCAAGGGCATGCAACACCGGCATCACCCGCTGGCGTTCCGTCATTAAAATTGCCTGCCAGCGCTGGGGAACCGACAGCTTAGCACATATCCCCGCCATCGCCTCATCGGTTAATGTCGCGCTCAGACATAAAAAATACACCGGCCAGCGCGTTAACGTCGTCCCGGTATAGAGGAGTTCATGCCAATGAATCGCCTTTTGCGCCTGGGAAAAATAGGATTTAATCGTCGCGTCGACGTGCCATTGATCGCACAGACAACGTAACAAACCCAACGTCGACAAACGCTGGACAGCAGCAAACGGACTTTCCTCACTGAGAACAATGGTCAACTCATTGAACAGCCGCAGAGCACTGACCCGATCGACAAACCCCATTTCAACGGCGCTGCGCACCAGGTTTTCCGTGTGCATCCCCAGCTTAAAACCCAACCGCTGTTCGAAGCGTACCGCACGAAACATCCGGGTCGGATCTTCAACAAAGCTGAGGTTATGCAACACCCGAATTGCTTTATCATGCAAATCCCGCTGGGCACCGAAATAATCAAGCAATTCACCATAGCTGTCACCATTAAGAGAGAGAGCCAAGGTGTTGATGGTAAAATCACGCCGATAGAGGTCGAGCTTGATGGATGCCTCTTCAACAGAGGGCAATGCGCCCGGCTCAAGATAATACTCGGTACGGGTCGAGGCGACATCCAACTTATAGCCATCGGCAAAGACCACCACCGCTGTGACAAATTTTTCGTGGGCTCGCACCCGGCAATCGAATTGACGGGCGAACTGACGGGCAAATTCGATGGCGTTGCCTTCAACGACAATATCAACATCAAGGTTGTTCTTGTTCAACAACAGATCACGAACGAAACCACCAACCACATAGACACTGAGCTGCATGCTATCGGCCACGGTGGCGATCTGCTTGAGCAGCTGCCGAATCCGCGCCGGAAGACGCGTCTCCATCATACGGACAACATGGCGTTTACGTACTCCGACCCCGTCTCCTGCCAGTGTCTGGCAGGAATGTTGGCGTAATTTGCGGCCACCGGAAACAAGGTGACGCAGCAGATCGGCACGAGTGATAACGCCCACCACCTGCTGTTGATCAACCACCGGCACAAAACGTTGCCGCTGATCAACAATAATCTGCTGCACCTGCACCAGCGGCGTATGACTATCAACGGTACCAAACTCGGTGGTCATATATTCACGAACGGCGACATCTGCCAACCCATGGTGAACAGCACGTTCAACAATCTGCCGCGTCACAAACCCAACCAGGCGATTGTGGTCAAGCACCACCAGAGCATTAACGTTATAACGGGTCAACTGTTCACGGGCAGCAACCAGCAACTGGCTGGCCTCAATCCAACGCGCCGGAGCCGACATCAGGTGATGAGCCTGCCAATGGGGAGCAACCTCTTGCTCCAACAAGGTCGGCAGTGTCTCCATCACCTGAACCAGGGTCATGTCACGCACCGTTGCTGAAGCCGCTGTGGCATGTCCTCCACCACCTAATTCTTTAAGAATGTGACCGACATGCACCTCGGGCAACCGCGAACGTGCCACCAGAAAAACCCGATCCTCAAGCCGAACAGCAACAATCAGAACATCGAGATTTTCCATGTCACGAATTTTATGCGCCAACACCGCGACATCACCGACATAACGATCGATAGATGCCTGAGCAAGGCTGATATCGACGCCGTTGACGGTGATCACCTGCCGTGAACTCAGCAACTGGTGCAACAGGTCAACCTGATAAACCGACAATTCTCGGTTAAGGGTATCTGCCACCAGATTCAGATCAGCGCCATGGCCAAGTAACATCGCTGCGGCGGCATAATCTGCCTTGGTGGTCGAAGAGAACAGCAAGTTCCCCGTATCCTCGTAAAGACCAAGCATCATCAAGCTCGCCTGACGGGCATCGGGATTCAGTCCCCGCTGTTCAAGCTGCCTGGTCATCAGGGTGACGGTAGAACCAACCATCTCGACGACCTGAACATCAGGTTCCCTCTCCCCAAAGGCAGGAGGATGATGATCATAGAGATGAAATTCGACATCTGAGCGTTCCATCAACGGCGCAAATGGACCGATCCGCGTGGCGGTATTAACATCAACCAAGATCAGTCGCTCAACCTGTGATAGGTCAATCTCTTTAAAACGGACAAACTCCAGTTGATGGGGATAGGATCGCAAAAAAGCACGCAGGATGGGCTCTTGGGAACCGGCAAATGCCAGCACAGCTTGGGGATAGAGCATTTTTGCCGCCACCATGGCGCCAAGACAATCAAAATCAGCATTTATGTGCGTCGTTATAAGATCCATCACCTATCCGAATCGCCATCAATAAAAGTTTTATTGGTCTAACGAGCCGATCCAATCGTTGATATCTTCAATCCCCTGATTCCGACAAAAGGTCTCAATACCCGTAACGATATCCGCCATAGCTCCGGGATTCACCAGATTGGCGGTGCCAACCTGAACCGCCTGCGCACCAACCAGCAAAAACTCCAGGGCGTCCTCAGCCGTCATGATGCCACCGATACCGATCACGGGGATCTCCACCGCCTGCACCACCTGATAAACCATCCGTAGCGCCACCGGCTTAATCGCCGGTCCGGACAGGCCGCCGGTACCGTTGGCCAGATGCAAGCGCCGCTTATGAATATCGACGGCCATGCCGGTCAGGGTGTTAACACAGCTGATAACATCGGCTCCGGCATCTTCTACGGCGCGGGCCATCACTGTAATATCGGTAACATTGGGGGTCAACTTGACGATTAATGGCTTGTTCAGACAGCGTCGAACCGAACTAACAACCTCGGCAGCGGCACCGGGTTCGGTGCCGAAGACAATCCCCCCCTGCTTGACATTGGGACAGGAGATATTGAGTTCAACGGCATCAACAGCAGGCAGCTCCGACAACCGCTTTGCCACCTTGATATATTCATCCAGACTGTTGCCGAAAAAATTGACAATCACCGGTGTCGTCAAGGTTTCAAGATACGGCACCTTGTCGCGAATAAAGAGATCAATGCCCACATTCTGCAGACCGATAGCGTTCAACATCCCTGATGCGGTTTCGGCGATACGCGGTGTGGGATTCCCCGCCTTGGGCCGCAATGAGATCCCTTTGGTCATCACCGCACCAATCTGTTCCAGATCCAGATAGGGGGCAAATTCTTGACCATAGCCGAATGTACCCGAGGCCGGCATCACCGGATTACGCAGTTGCAAACCGGCAAGATCAACAGCCAGGGACGGCTTCTTAATTTTAGCCATTTTAGACATATATTTACTCTCCACCCTCGGGTCCACCCTCCGGCCATTTCAGCTCATCGGCGTCAAACACCGGGCCCTGACGGCAGGTACACAGATAATCAGGATCATCTTCACTGTGCTGATGACCTGGCACCACACAACCAAGGCAGGCACCGACACCGCAAGCCATCAACGCTTCAAGAGATACCTGCAGTGCCACCTGTTGTCGGTGGCAGATGGAACGCACCGCATTCAACATCAGCGTGGGGCCACATGCATAGACGGCGGCCTGCGGATATTTATTCAACTTACGTTCAAGTACCGCAGTGACCAGCCCCTCTTCCCCCAAGCTGCCGTCATCGGTAGCAACATAGGTTTCAACGCCAAGCCGTTCAAACTCGGTAATAGCAAGGATATCATCGCGGCTACGCCCGCCCACCAGCAAGCGTACTCGGTCGCCACGCCGACATAAGGTTTCAGCCAACATAAACAACGGCACCAGGCCAATGCCGCCGCCAACCAACAGGTGCTCAGTCGCAGTCTTGTCGAGGGTAAACCCTTGGCCCAGCGGACCAAGCAGTTCCACCTCGTCACCACGCTGAAGCGTTGACATCAACTGCGTACCAATGCCGACCACCTTGTAGACCAATTCCACAAATTCCCGTTCAGGCATGCCACTGCACTCCGCCGGCAGGGTTCCTGTCTTGAAGATTCCAAAAGGTCGACGCAGTAGCGGTTGAGAATTCGCTTGAACACGCAGCATTATAAATTGCCCGGGCAGAGCCTGCTGTGGGTAGCCGGGAGCCAAAATGGCCATCCGAAAATAACCGGGGGCAATTTCACGATTATGGAGAATCACAGTCTTGAGATCTTGCATAGAAAACAACCTTTTAAATGTTTTATCCCGTCATCAGTCAGGCAGATCCCGATCTGGACAAACAAGCGGGCAGGACATCAACAGCGCATCTTCGCCATCATGATAATACCCCCGCCGACAGTTCGACACATGAAAACCAAACTTTTCATACAGAGCAATAGCAGCGACATTGGAACGACGCACTTCTAAAAATACCGCAGAGATCTGACGCGCAATTAAATCAGACAATAAACTTTTGAGGAGATAAGCACCGACACCACGGCGCTGCCAATGGCACGCTGTCGCAACATTGTGAATCTCAACGTCACCGGCCACCTCCCACACGCACAGATAACCGACAATCTCACCAGCGGCTTCACAAACAATGAGACGCGAAACAGAATTTTCCAGTTCGCGTTCAAAAAGGCTGCGCGTCCAGGGATGAAGGTGACTCTGCTGCTCAATCTCAACCACCTGTGGCAAATCGGCATGCACCATATCCCGCAGAGAAAATGACGCTATCATCGGATCGCCATATGAATCGTTATATTTATTCATTCACCCCACTGACAAGCCATTAAAATTGGTATAAACTGACATTTCGTACCGAGAAAAAATACTGAAATAGAATCTATGGCATTTTAAGCTAGGGCCAGCATCCTGTAAAGGAACAATACCGCCGTCCTTATGGAGTTTGGCGTTGACATCTCTTAGCCCATGTTTTATTACTTGACGCCACTTTTGCACGAGGAGTTTCGACATTGGAAAAGAAAAGCGTAACGTACAAGGACGCCGGCGTTGATATTGATGCCGGCAACCGTTTTGTTGACATGATCAAACCGCTGGTCAAGGCCACATCCCGCCCCGAGGTTCTCACCGACATCGGCGGTTTTGGCGGCCTATTCTCATTTCATGCCGACAAATATAAAAAACCAACCCTCGTCTCATCGACGGACGGCGTTGGCACCAAGCTCAAACTGGCGTTCATGATGGACAAGCATGACACCGTCGGTATTGACCTGGTCGCAATGTGCGTTAACGATATCATTGTTCAAGGCGCTGAACCGTTGTTCTTTCTGGATTACATGGCCACCGGCAAATTGGCCCCGGAAAAAGCAACCGAAGTTGTCAAAGGGATCGCTGAAGGCTGCCTGCAAGCCGGCTGTGCCCTGATCGGTGGCGAAACAGCAGAGATGCCCGGTTTTTACAGCGAAGGCGAATACGACGTCGCCGGTTTTACCGTCGGTGCCGTTGACAACGACAATATCATTGACGGCTCCACCATTACCGTTGGTGACAAACTGATCGGTATCGCCTCCAGCGGATTACACTCTAACGGTTTTTCCCTGGCACGCAAGGTGTTTTTCGAGCACATGGGACTGTCCGCCAACGACACTCTGCCCGAATTCGGTCAGTCAATCGGCATGGAGATGCTGACCCCGACCCGGATCTACGTCAAAACAATCCTCAATCTAATCCGCGATTTTCCCATCAAAGGGATGGCCCACATCACCGGTGGTGGCTTGCTGGAAAATATCCCACGAGTGCTTCCCCACAACTGTCAAGCCGTTATCAATCGTGGCAGCTGGGAAAAACCGGCTATTTTCGATGTACTGCAAAAAGGTGGCAACATTGAAGAGATGGAGATGAACCGTACCTTCAACAACGGTTTAGGCATGGTTCTGGTTGTACCCAACGACCAAAGTGAAGAGATTCTGATACGTCTGGCAGGCTTAAACGAAAAAGCTTGGGAAATCGGCGAAATTGAAAAAAGCACCAGCGCTGAACCCTGCGTTCAACTTGTCTAACTTAAAGACCGACAGGAGATAAACGTGGGTTCAAAACTTCGCATAGCTGTTCTGGCGTCCGGCGGCGGCACCAACCTGCAATCGATTATTGATGGCTGCAGCAATGGAACCATTGATGGTCAGATTGTCACGGTTATCAGCAACAACCCCGATGCTGGAGCATTAGCCCGTGCAGCAAATGGTGGAATTGCCCACCAATGTATCGACCATCGCCAATTCACCAAACGTGATGATTTTGATCGTGCGGTTATTGTGGCGCTGACAGAAAACAATGTTGAGTTAGTCGTTCTGGCCGGGTTTATGCGTATTATCGGCGACCGTTTTCTTGAAGCCTTTCCGGGTAGAATCATGAACATCCATCCGGCGCTACTTCCCGCTTTTCCCGGCTTGCATGTACAGCAAAAAGCGCTCGATTACGGTACCCGCTTTTCCGGTTGCACGGTTCACTTTGTCGATGGTGGCGTTGATACCGGGCCAATCATCATTCAAGCGGTCGTACCTATTCTTGATAATGACAACGAGGCAACCCTGTCGGCACGCATCTTGGAGCAGGAGCACAAGATCTACCCCCAGGCAATCCAATGGTTTGCCCAGGGATCGATCACGCTGAATGGTCGACGAGTGGTTATCAACAATGGCTCCGAAAAAGAGGTGGCGGCGCAGATCAACCCACCTCTTCCAGACGAACAATGAAGCCAATTCTTGTCAGCGCCTGTCTGTTGGGCCTGAACACCCGTTACGACGGTCAGGAAAAGGCCAACGCAGAGGTTCTGCAGCTTATCCAGCGCCACAAACTGACGGCAATTCCAATCTGCCCTGAGCAACTGGCCGGATTCAGCACCCCTCGATCCGCCTGCGAATTCAGCAACGGCATAGGGATTGACGTCATCAATGGCCACGGCACACTGCACAACACAGATCAGATTGACGTCAGCGCCGAATTTGTTCACGGAGCAACCCAGGCACTTAACGTTGCCAAAATCTGTCAGTGCACACTGGCACTACTTAAAGAACGCAGTCCGTCCTGCGGCGTTCATACCGTGTATCGCAACAAAAAACAGGTTGCAGGTCAGGGAGTCACAGCAGCATTATTCAATCAACAAGCAATAACCCTGTTCAGCGAGGAAGAGCTGAACCGGTTGGAGCAATATCTTGGTAACGACCTGAATCATTGATTCAGGAATTAGTCCTTGCTTCAACAAAAAAACCATGATACTTACAAGCGTTCCGAAATATTCAGGAGGTCTAAAGACAATGTCCAGAACATGTGAAATTTGCGGCAAAAAACCGGTAACAGGCAACAATGTCAGCCATGCACATAATAAAACCCGTAAGACGTGGTATCCAAACCTGCAAAAGGTTCGGGCAGTCAAGAACGGCAACGTTCAATCCATGAAAGTTTGCACCCGTTGCATCCGTTCAGGAGCTGTCGTCAAGGGTTAAGCAGCAACAGCTTGTGCATGTAAAAAATCAAAAAAGGGAAACCGGCTAACCGGTTTCCCTTTTTGTTTTGTTCTTAATTTCCATTCTTCCCTTCTGCCTATGTCAGGGAAAAACTAATTGCGTCGCTCACGCACCCGCTCAACACGGTACACCCCCTTAAGAGCCTTCAGTTCCTTCATCACCCGCTTAAGGTGCTCAACATTTTTCACCTCGACCTCAAATTCATTGAGGCCCTTGCGCCCCTGCGAAGTGTGTACTCTTGCGCTGGTAATATTGGCCTCACACCTGGTGATACATGCCGTAATCTCAGCCAACACCCCTTTTTGATCATGGCAGTGGACGTTGATCCGAACACTGCGTGAGGTTGTTGTACTCAAATCCCATTCGACATCCACGCGACGTTCTGGATCCATCTCCAGCAGATGAGGACAATCGGCCGCATGCACGGTAATGCCGTGTCCACGAGTGATAAAACCAACAATATCATCACCCGGCAAGGGATTACAACACTTAGCAAAGCGCACCAGCACATCGTCAATCCCCTGAATACGGATCGCACTGCGCGAAGGCTTCTTGCGGATCTTATCGATCACTCGACCCAAACTGGGCAGTTTGGAACGCTGCGTACGCAATTGATCCGCAGGAACAACCCGCCCGATCACCTGACCAACGGACAATTTGCCATAACCTACCGCCGCAAGCAAATCATCAACTTCCTTGAAACCAAGATCCTTGGCAGCTTCGAGCATGATCGAAGCTGCCAATGTTTTATTCAGGCTCTTGCCGTACTTACGCAGCTCTTTTTCCAACAACCCATGTGCCAGCTCAACACTTTTTTCCCGTTCCTGGGTTTTAACCCAATGCCGGATACGGTTACGTGCCTTGGAGGTTTTAACCAGCTTCAACCAATCCTTGCTCGGTGTCTGGTTCGGTGATGTCACCACTTCGACAACATCGCCATTGTGCAGTTCTGTTTTAAGCGAGATCAGTTTGTTGTTAACCTTGGCCCCGACACAGCGATGACCAAGGTCACCGTGGATCGCATAGGCAAAATCGATCGGAGTTGCCCCTTTAGGCAACTCCCGCACATGACCCTGCGGCGTAAAGACATACACCTCTTCTGGAAACAGATCAACATGAGGGTCATTGACCACTTCCAGCGAATCATCCATCTCCCGTTGCCACTCCACCATGTGGCGCAACCAACTGAAACGACCATCATCGCCATTATTACCGGCAGTCTTCCCCTCTTTATACATCCAGTGAGCCGCAATGCCCTCTTCAGCAATCCGGTGCATCTCCTCGGTTCGGATCTGGACTTCCATCCGCTTGCCATAGGGTCCGATCACAGAGGTATGCAGCGATTGATACATATTGGCCTTGGGCATGGCAATAAAATCTTTAAATCGGCTGGCAATCGGCTTCCACTCCGAATGGACAATTCCAAGAGCGGCGTAACAATCACGAACCGATTTGACAATAATGCGAAAAGCAATCAGGTCATACATCTGATCAACATCAATATTCTGACGCTGAATTTTACGATAGATTGAGTAGAGGTGCTTGGAGCGACCTGAGACTTCAGCTACGATCCCCTGTTTCTCCAAGATCGCCTGAATCTCCTCTTTGACGCGCTGTACATATTGATCACAGGCATCGGTCTTAAACGCCATGACCTTCTGATTGAGTTCGTTGTATTCATCAGGGTGCAGATGCTTGAACGACAGGTCTTCGAGCTGGCTCTTCATCCAGCTGATACCCAGCCGATTGGCCAATGGGACATAAACATCCATTGTCTCACGGGCAATACGCGACTGTTGCTGCTGAGGACGGCAGTGAAGGTTCTGCATGACATGCAGACGATCAGCGAGCTTTATCAGGATAATGCGAAAATCGCGGGCAATGGCCAGCAGCATCTTACGAAAGCTCTCGGTTTGACGTTCTTCACCACGCTGAAAGACAATGCTATTGATCCGGGTCAAGCCTTCAACCAGCATAACCACCTGATCACCGAGCTGTACCTTTAATTCATCGGCTGAAACCAACTGTTTTTGCAGGACGTCATGCACCAAGCCGGCAGCAATGGTCGTTACATCCATCTTCAGACGGATTAACAATTCAGCAACGGCAACAGGATGACTAAAGGAGGGTTCTTCACCACAGGGGAGGAGTAAATCCTGATGAACCTGCTCACCAAAGCGGTAAGCACGCCGGATCAGATCATGATCAGCTTCAGCAAGGTATCCGCTGACAGCGTTAAGAAGCTCTTCGAGTGACTTCAATATTGATCTTTAACCACTCTGGCACATGGTAACCGAGCCGCTGCACCATAGAACCATCATCTGACAAAATCAGGGAGATGGTCTAACGACAAAAGCAACAGATCCGCCCCTGTGCCTGTTGGTAACAGCAGAACTGCTACGTTTAACGATATTCAGGTGGGCTGACGCCCACCTGATTTGACCATACTTAGTGCGTACGCGTATCCGGCGCTTCGAACTCAACCTTACCCGCGGCAATTTCACGTAGCGCCTGAACAACTTTTTTGTTGCCGGACACGTTTTCAATCATCGGCTTTGCGCCACGATACAGCTGCTTGGCGCGTTTGGCCGCAACCATAGCCAGCAAAAAACGATTGGAAATTTGCTCTAAACAATCTTCAACAGTAACGCGTGCCATACCTTGATACTCCTGTTCAGGTCTTAACCTGTATATTAATTAAGCTCTATGGGTTCAACATCTCTTCAATGCTGGGAAAAACAAACCGACTGCGACACATCTCCGCCTGCATGATAGCTATCAGCTGTGCTGCAGCCTCATCAACGTTGTCATTGACAACAATATAATCATACCAGCGGGCTTGCTGCAACTCACCACGGGCATTTTCAATGCGTCGAATAATAACGTCATCGCTGTCCGTCGCGCGGCCTCGCAAACGCCGTTCCAACTCATCCAGACTGGGTGGCGCAATAAAGATAAACACCGCTTCGTCTGCGCATTTCTTTAACTGGGCTGCGCCCTGAAAATCGATATCCAGCAACACATGCTGACCATCATCTCCAGCCTGACGCAAGGTTTGCAACGCCGTTCCGTAATAATTATCATGCACCTGAGCCCACTCGACAAATGCATCAGCAGCAATCATCTCACGAAACCGCTCAACATCGACAAAATGGTAATCAATACCATCAATCTCACCTTGCCGCATAGGCCGCGTCGTAAAAGAAACAGATTGCCTTAATTTGGGGGAAAAGTCAATAATCTGCTTACACAGTGTCGTCTTACCGGCCCCTGAAGGCGCAGAGATGACAAACAAAATTCCTTGGCGTTGCATAGGGTTCCTGACGGTTATTCGATGTTTTGTATCTGCTCGCGAATTTTTTCCAGTTCGGCCTTAATCGCAACCACATTCCGCGTCAATTCGGCATCATTGGACTTCGATCCCATGGTGTTTGTCTCGCGATTGAGTTCCTGAATCAAAAAATCCATCTGGCGACCAACAGCTTCGTCAGAGTTGAGCAATTGACGGAATTGCACCAGATGACTCTTAAAACGCACCACCTCTTCACAGATATCGCAACGATCGGCAAAGATTGCCACCTCCTGCGCTACCCGTTGTGGATCGACCTCAACATCGCCCTGCAGACGCTCAAGCCTGCTCTGCAGCTTTTTCTGCCACTCCTGTACGACCCCGGGAGCGCGAGTCTCAATTTCGCCAAGCAACTGCTCCATCAAATTCAGTCGTTGCTGAATATCCTGCTGAAGCGCCTCCCCTTCTTGCATCCGCATTTTTTCAACAGCGTCGATGGCCAGAGCCAAAGTCTGCTGAAGGTTCTGCCGCACCAGTTTCTCATCCATATCTGTTTCACGTAAAGTGACAACATCTTTTTGGGCAACCAACAGTGACAGTGGAATATCGGCAGAGAGTTGATGTTGATCACTCATTTTCCGGAACAGACTGACATACTCGGCAGCCAGCGCATCATTGACCACCGGAGAGACAATGGCCTGCTGCGTAGACTCACGAGTGACGAACACATCAATTTTACCTCGGGTCAGGCGCTCACTTACCCATTTCTTCAAATCACGCTCAATAAACATCAACGCCCTGGGAACCTTTACCGTGACATCCGTATAACGATGATTCACCGTCTTAATTTCAATATTGTAGTGAGCATCACTACCCGCAAACTGCCCTTTACCGTAACCGGTCATACTTTTGATCATGATCAATTCACTCGCTTTGCGCCGACAATGAGGCGACGCTGTTAATTCCCTTAAACACCTCAGACAACTCTTGCATCAGAACCGGATATTTGTAACACACCCGCAACACTCTGTACATGAAAACACCCGATAAACCGCCAGTTCTCAGCGCCATGTCATTGCTGGCGTTAGAGCAAAAAACATCCTCTGCGGGTCTCTCCCCATGAGTTACCAAACAAGATCCTCCATTATCATAAAAGAACACATATTTGAAATCGCAGCGACACGTCACTTCCTGTCCATCACCTTATTGAAGGGGCTTTTGCTGTGGCGTAACATCAACAAAAAAAGAATTAACGGTGTAGCGCCAGCCACTTGCTCAACACGGTCCATCCCCATAGGGAAAGTCTAATCATATTCTCCACCCGCCAGTGCCCTGAGAGTGATATGATCTGCGCCCCATTGACCGGACGACGGCACCGGTTATCAGATCAATCACAGCTCGGCACCTGTTGTGCGACAGCCGTCACATCAACAACAGGGACTGACATTGAACGAGTAAGGCCACACAGGTATGGAGAGTAAAGAGTTGTCTGCGGGATCAATTATTGAGGCCCGGTGTTCCAAATGTCGCGACATTCTAAATCACACGATTATCGCCATGGTCGATGACACACCAGCACTGGTGATGTGCAACACGTGTCAGGGGCGCCATAAATACCGGGTACCGAAGGTCAAGAAAACACCAACGGCTAAAACAGCTACCACCGCCACACCGAAACCACGTAAAAGCAGAAAATCGCCCCAGGAACTCGAGTGTGAACAATGGCAGGAGTTATCCGTTGCACTTAAGCGTGCGGAAGCAAAACCCTATGGCATCGACTCTTCTTTTTCCGTCAATAATGTTATCCTCCACCCGGTCTTTGGCCTGGGTAAAGTACAGCGAAAAGTGGCCACCAACAAGATAGAAGTTTTGTTTGAGCAGGGGATGAAATTATTACGCTGCGCCTGATGTTTAAATAAAAAAGAGAGCGCCGATAGCGCTCTCTTTTTATTTATTTTCATACCCCGCCGTTCTTAACGGCCAACAGGGTTAGCCCAACCTTTCGATAACGTCAAAGCCTGCTGCCAACGCTGTTGCAATTGTTGCGCTTGCGGCGGCGCCATCTGCGGTTCGTAACGCTGGGCCAGTTGCCAGCGAGCATACAGCTCTTCGCGACTTTTCCAAAAACCAACCGCCAGTCCCGCCAGATAGGCGGCGCCGAGAGCCGTTGTCTCTGTGACAACAGGCACCTCCACCGGCACACCGAGCAGATCGGACTGAAATTGCATCAAAAAACGATTGCCCACGGCACCGCCATCGGCACGCAACTCCTTGAGAGAAACCCCTGATTCTCGCATCATCGCGCTAACGACATCACAAACCTGAAAAGCGATACTTTCCAGAGCTGAACGCACCATGTGCTGGCGGGTTGTTCCCCGTGTCAGACCGACAATCAGGCCCCGGGCATACGGATCCCAGTGTGGTGCCCCCAGTCCGGCAAGTGCCGGCACAAAGTACACATCATCATTACTCTCCAGCTCACGTGCCATCTGTTCCGTTTCACGGGCACTGACAATGAGTCCTAAGCCATCCCGCAGCCACTGAATCGCCGCACCGGTGACAAATATCGAGCCTTCGAGGGCATATTCCACCGGAGAATCACCCACCCCCCAAGCAATGGTTGTCAACAATCGTTGCTGGCTGAACACCGCTGTTTCACCGGTGTTCATCAACAAAAACGATCCAGTTCCATAGGTGTTTTTTGCCAACCCCTCACCGTAACAAGCCTGACCAAACAGTGCTGCCTGCTGATCACCGGCAATCCCGGCAATAGGAACACGTTGGCCAAAAAACACACTGGGATCCGTTTCAGCAAAAAACCCGGAGGAAGGTTTAACCTCGGGCAGAAGTGCCCGTGGGATATCGAGGCGCTGCAGGATCTCATCATCCCAATCCAGCTGACGAATATTATAGAGCAGCGTTCGTGATGCATTGGAATAATCGGTGGCATGGCACTGTCCACCCGACAACTGCCACAACAGCCAGCTATCAATCGTACCAAAAGCCAGTTCACCATCAACCGCCTGGCGGCGAAGGAGCACATTCTGATCAAGCAACCAATGTAATTTGGTTGCCGAAAAGTAGGGGTCGATCATCAAGCCGGTCTTCTGTTGCCACAATGGCTCAAGTCCTTCCTGCTTTAACTCATCACACAACCGAGCGGTACGCCGATCCTGCCAGACGATCGCTCTAGCCACCGGTTTGCCGGTTGCCCGCTGCCACAACAGAGAGGTTTCACGCTGATTGGCAATACCGATACAATGCACTTGCGCAGGCTGAACATTGCCCTGTTCCAGTGCCTGCTGAATCACCTGCAACGTAATACGCCACAGTTCATCCGCATCGTGTTCGACCCAACCAGGCTGTGGATAATATTGAGGAAACTCGGAATAAGCGCGGCCACACAGCTGACCACGGCGATTAAACAGCAAGACTGTCGAACCTGTCGTCCCCTGATCGATGGCAAGAACATAACCGTTCATCATCTCCCCCTCTGTCGCCGACATTTTATCTATCCGACATGTGTGTGACGTACGATCAATCGTAGCACATAATCCTGAGTCATTATGTTTGCACGATAGAAACCGAGCCTGCGTTAAGCCAAAGAGGCATAACGCCGACAACGAACAAAACGGACAGAATCACAGGATAAGAGCACCCGTGCGAGATCCTGAATCTGCGTCACACATTGCTTGAATCTCGTCAAGCTGACCCGACTGGATGAGAACAAAACGTACTCCGACACCGGGCACATTCATCGATTTCCCCCATTCCTGGCACCATCTCACCTCGACCAGAATCGGAGTTTTGTCCATCAATTCAAGAAAACGAACCCACAACCGTTCCCCCACGGCAATATTCTGCGACATAAACAGAAAACAGCCCCCTTCCGAAAGATCCATGGTCACGGTTTTTTGTGACACCTCTTCAGACATCTGGTCATGGAGTGAATAGAGGACATTACAGTGAATGTGCCTGCGTTGCCGCATCCGCAGGCAACGCGGAACAAAAGGGGCACAATAGGTGGAAATGAACGACTTGATGGAGATGTTCTGGCCGGGACCCGCTCCGGTCATCAGGGTGCGGATATCACCCGTCGCCGGATCCCAGCGCAAGCGTAACGATGGGTAGACTTCCAACAGTTCCTTGATCACTTCACGATCAAACGGGGTGGCACGGATTGAGCTGACGATATCGATCAGGACGCCACTACACGGAATCGTTGTCGACTGCTTGAAAAACTCCTCAAAGCTGGAAACCACCGCACACATGACACCTTGATCGGGAAGTGCCTGCAGGTAGCGTTTCTGTAGTTCCTGATCATGGGCATATAACAGCAACTTCAACATCGGCACAATCACCTTTTATGAACGACATCCTGTATTTTTACAGAATTGAAAGGGATAAATACGGACAAGGTCAAACATGTAAAACCTGTTCTCGCGCCCATTCGCTGCGCTCCTTCAAGACGCAGAGAAGGTCAAAGGAAAGATCTTGTTTTTGGTTTGGCTTTACCTCTAATTTCTTGTTTTGACTTTGCCTCTCTCCGCGATCTTTGCGTGCTCTGCACGAGACATGTTTTATGCTTTTACTGGTTGTTCCCCTTATCCCTTAAAATCCTCCCAATGACCGCCGTTTTTTACGGGAAAATTTACCCGCAACCCAACCGATAAACAGCACACCGCCACCGGCAAGAAACCATTTGATCATGGCCGTTTTCAGCATGGCCGCATTATCTTGTTGTAACTGCCCCAGTTCCTGATTCACCACAGCCAGCTCTTTTTTCAGCCGCTGCCGTTCCTGGTCAATCAACACAACATTTTCTGCCTTCTGCTGCAACTCGGCCAGGGCCTTCTGACTGTTTTCAAGCAATTCTTCAGTCAGGGCCAGAGACTGAGTTGTTTCAGACAGTTGCAGGCGCATCTGCGCCCCCTCTTTGCCCGTCACAGAGGCCACAGCTGTCTGTTTCTTTAGTTTAGCTTTGAAAGCTTCAAGCTCTTGACGAACCTTGGCAATTACGGCAGTTTTGGGAGTATTGCGGGAAACATACTGCTTAAGCACGTAGCCTTCGGTGCCATCGTCCATTCGCACAAACAGATAGTTATCCTGTTCGGAGAGCACCTCCATACGTTCATCGGTCTTCAGTGTCTTGCTCACTTTAAACTGATTCCCCATCCCTTCACGCAAGGTAATCACTAAGCGATCGGACACATAACGGGTATCAGACCACGCTGAAGAAGCTGTAAAAAGAATCATCAGTATCAATACTACCGCTTGCCAGCGTGCTTTCATCAACACTCTCCTTTGTGAGGTATTACAACAAACCACATCTGTCGGTCTCGCAAAAACGCTGTCGGTCTCGCAAAAACG
>JAGGYC010000049.1 GCA_021162745.1 Desulfuromonas sp.
AGTTTTGATAACCTAAATTTCCCCATGAGTATCAGGATTTCAACACCCCCGCCACGCCCTCAACGATGCGCACTCAGGCGGGTATTTTTATGTCTACTCCCAGAATTTACGCCAAACACCCCGAACAACCGGGGCCACCTCTATCTACCGTGTTGCGGATGCCGCGAAACTAAATTAAAAAAAGTTGATGGCCCGGCAAATTTCACCTGCAACAGGAAAATATAGCGCTATAATTCTGTTTGGGTTTAACAACCGCTGGGTTGGCTCTGGCAACCGAACTCTGCCGGGCAACTATCATCAGGCAAAAGCGGTGCAAAATAATCAAATAGGGGGATGATCATGGCTCAGCAGGCAAAGTATATCCGTTTTTTTGATGAACTGACAATTGACGACGTTCCATTGGTTGGGGGAAAGAACGCCTCTTTAGGGGAGATGTACCGCGAGTTGATCCCCAAGGGGGTTAAGATTCCCAACGGCTTTGCCATCACCGCCGCTGCCTACCGTTACGTTCTCGATCAGGGCGATGCTCGGGCACAGCTGCACGCCGCCCTCGATGGCCTTCATCCCGAGGATATGGATGAACTGGCACGCTGCGGCGCTCTGGCACGCGACATTGTCTACAACGCCGGGCTGCCTGCCGATCTGCAGCAGGAGATTCTCGCCGCCTATCATAAGCTGCAGCAGGAATACGGCAGTGAGATGAGTGTCGCCGTGCGCTCCTCGGCTACAGCTGAGGATCTGCCGACGGCCAGCTTTGCCGGGCAACAGGACACCTATCTCAACATCAACGGCGATGACGCCGTGCTCGATGCCTGTCGGCGCTGTTTTGCCAGCCTGTTCACCAATCGTGCCATCCACTACCGGGTAGATCAGGGTTTTGATCACTTCAGCATCGCCCTCTCCATCGGCATCATGAAGATGGTGCGCTCCGATCTGGCCTCCAGCGGGGTGATGTTCTCCCTCGACACTGAATCGGGTTTTTCCGATGTGGTTTTCATCACCGGCGCTTACGGCCTGGGAGAAAATGTCGTTCAGGGTGCCGTCGATCCGGATGAATTCTATATCCACAAGCCCACTTTTGCTCAGGGGCATAAAATGGTGTTGCGCCGCTCCATCGGCAGTAAGAAGATCAAGATGATCTATTCCGCTGGCGACGATAAGGAGCAGACCCATAACATCCGCACCAGCGAACAGGAGCGTCAGCGTTTCTGTATCGATGACGAGGATGTGCTGGTGCTGGCCGATTACGCCATCAAGGTGGAGGAGCATTACAGCGCCAAGGCCGGGCACAACAAACCGATGGATATGGAGTGGGCCAAGGATGGCCTGGACGGCCAGCTGTATCTGGTGCAGGCGCGGCCGGAAACGGTAGCCTCACAGAAAACCGGCAGTGTATTGGAGCAGTATGTGATCAAGGGCAGCGGGTCGGTGCTGACCCGCGGCCGTTCCGTGGGCACCAAAATAGGGGTTGGCCGGGTTCATGTCATCACCGACCGCACCCAACTGCACGAATTCAAAGCAGGTGAGGTGCTGGTTTCCGACACCACGACGCCTGATTGGGAACCGGTGATGAAAACCGCCGCCGCCATCGTCACCAACCGCGGCGGGCGTACCTGCCACGCCGCCATCATCGCCCGCGAGCTCGGTATTCCCGCCGTCGTCGGTTGCGGTGATGCCACCACAGCGCTCTCCAACGGCGAAATGGTCACTCTCTCCTGCGCCGAAGGGGATCAGGGTGTGGTATATGCCGGAGAGATCCCCTTCGAGATCGAGCGCACCGATCTGGCCGGGATGCAGCGCCCGCGCACCGAGATCATGATCAACCTCGGCAACCCGGAGGTGGCCTTCAAAACCAGTTTCCTCCCCAATGACGGGGTCGGTCTGGCGCGGATGGAATTTATCATCACCGAATATATAAAGGCTCATCCCATGGCCTTGCTCCACCCGGACAAGGTGGACGATACCGAAGTGCGCCAACAGCTGCAGGAGCTGACCCGGCACAACAGTTCCCCGGCAGAGTTCTTCATCCAGCGCCTGAGTGAGGGGGTGGGCACCATTGCCGCTGCCTTCTGGCCCAAGCCGGTGATCGTGCGTATGTCGGACTTCAAGACCAACGAATATGCCACCCTGCTCGGTGGCCGCTGGTTCGAACCGCAGGAGGACAACCCCATGATCGGCTTCCGCGGTGCCTCACGCTATGCCCATCCGGCCTACGCCGAAGGCTTTGCCCTCGAATGCGCGGCCATGAAGCGGGTGCGCGATGACATGGGCTTAACCAATGTCAAACTGATGATCCCCTTCTGCCGCCGCGTGGAAGAGGGCGAAAAGGTGCTGGAGGCGATGGCGGCCAGCGGTCTGCGCCGCGGGGAAAACGGCCTGGAGATCTACGTCATGTGCGAGATCCCCAACAACGTCATCCTTATCGATCAGTTTGCCGCGCTGTTTGACGGCTTCTCCATCGGTTCCAACGATCTGACCCAGCTCACCCTGGGGGTCGACCGCGACTCAGCGATTGTCGCCTTCGATTTCGATGAACGCGATGCCGGAGTAAAAGAGATGATCCGCCTGGCCGTTGAAGGGGCCCGGCGCAACGGACGCCATTCTGGGCTGTGCGGGCAGGCACCGTCAGATTACCCCGAGATGGCGGCCTATCTTGTTGAGCTCGGTATCGATTCCATGAGCCTTAATCCCGACACGGTGTTGAAAACAACCCGGCTGGTTCTCGATGTAGAACAGCGGCTGTCCAACACCTCCAGCTGAAGAGATAAAAAAATATGCCATGCCCCATAATGCGTATCTGATGAGGGAGGACTGGTTGAAACGCTGCAACGCGAGTAGCGAGCGGACTTTTTGTGACGTCACTCAAAGAACCTGTTCCTCAATCTCCATCTTCCGACCGCTGCCGGTGAGGTAGAAAAACAGATGGATCGTTGCCGACTGGTCCGGTTCCAGCGCCCGGAAATGGGCGGCAAAATGTTGCAGCTTGATTCCCTGGCCTTTAATCTGGTCCAGTTTTTCCTTTACCGCCTCCTTGATCTGTTGCTGTTCCTCTATGTTGAATTCCAGATCAAAAAATGGCGGTACATTGTTCGGCGTCAGCCGTTCATGTCTGGCATAATCGTGTCCCAGCACTTCCAGCAGATAGTCTCGCCGTTGAAGCTGTTTTTGATCGCTTGACGGTTTGGCGAATTGTTTGGTGAATTGCTCGGTGACGAATCGGGCCAGGTGCTCAAACAGCTCTTTCTGTCCCAATGGAAAGCGCAAAACCCCCTGCTGCTGCCAGTTGGCGGCAATGGTCGACAGGGCTTGGGCAATACTGCCAAAGTCGTCGGCCAGTTGACGCAGAAAATTTTGCCCCCGACCGCAATTCCAGGTCAGGTCGAGCAGACGGCTGACGGCACGCACATGTTCCAGATCGTCAAAACTCATCTGCGGGGTGCGCAACACGCGATAAGGGGGATGGGGATCGAAGACCATCCGCAGTGTCTCGGCATCACGTCTCATCGGAGCCCCTGGCAGCAGTTTGACCGTTTCAATCTGTAGGTGACCGGGGTTCAGATCCATCACCTGGTCGATTCCGGCCAACATCTGTTGCAGATTTTCCTCCGGCAAGCCGCCAATCAGGTCGAGATGCAAGTGGATACGGGTATGGCGCAGCAGGTGACGGATGTTGTCATACAGTTTTTGTTGGGGGGCGGTGCGCTGGACGGCCTGTAGCGTTTCGGGCAGGGTGGATTGCACTCCGATCTCAAATTGAAACATATCCTCCGGTACCTGCTCCAGCAGCTTCAGGGTCGGTTCATCCAGCAGGTGGGCGCCGATCTCAAAATGAAAGTGGCTGCTGTGGTTGTGTCTGAGGATAAACTCAAATAATTCCAAGGCCCGGCGCGGATCGTAGTTGAAGGTGCGGTCGACCAGCTTGATCTTGGGAATCCGCTGTTCCATCAGCCAGCGTAAATCACGTTGAATGCGCGGCATGGAAAAGGAGCGCACGCGGTCATCCAGTGCACTCATGCAGAATGAACAGCGGTAGGGGCAGCCACGGCTGGTTTCGTAGTAGACAAAGCCGCGTTGAATGTCGATCCGGCCTTGTTCATAGGGGGAGGGGATGTCGTCCAGCTCAGTCAGCGGTGGGCTGTCTGGGCCGTGAACAAGCAGATCGCTGTCGCGAAAGTCGACACGGGGGATTGGCTTTACTGCCTGGTTCTGTTGCCACATGCCCAGCAGTTGGCGCAGGGGCTGCTCCCCTTCGCCGCGAACAATGGCGCTGATGCCGGGGTGGCGTTGCCAGATGGTGTCATCCTCAAAGCTGACCTCGGGGCCGCCAAGGACGATGCGTAGCGAGGGGCTTACGCAGTGGATGGCGTCCACTAGTTCCAGGGTGGTGGTGCGGTTCCACAGGTAGACCGAAAAGGCGATCACGTCGGGATTTTCGCTCAGCAGCTGCGCCAGGATATTTTCCCGTGGCTCATGGAGGGTGAATTCGCGGATCAGTAGTTCACCGCACGCGTTGTCCGCTGCCGCATCGCAGTAGGCTGCCAGGTAGGGTAGGGCCAGACTGGGATGGATATATTTACTGTGGAGTGTGGTCAGTATTGTTCGCATGGCGGCAGTCTAGCCGACCGCTGGCGCAGTGAAAAGAGAAATCCCTGATTCTCATCAATTATAGGGTGTTTCCCGCAGTGAATTGCGCTAATATCGACTGGTTGTCCATTAAGTAAAGGAAAGAAAAACTATGTCTACACATAAAACAATCTATACCGTTGTCGCCACCCCGGATGGCGAGGTTTTGGAACACCCCGAATTATTGATGGCGGGTATGAACGGCATGACCGTTTGCCGACCGGACGCTGATGAGCTGATCCCATTGCCCGAGGGCAGTCGATTGTTCACTGTGCCCAACACGCCGCCGATTGGTTTCGATGCGCGCAAAGGCAAGTTTGTCACCGCTGAACGGCTTCCCCGTAGCTGGGGCGGCGATAAAGTTGAGGCCGTGTGTGCGTTCATGGCTCCGGCCTACACTCGCACCTTGCTGCCGGCCGCTGACTACCGGAAACAGCGCGATACCCTGCCACTGTGGGCATATACGGCTGTGGGTTGGTGTGCCGAAGAGGAGCGTTTCTATGTCGCTGCTCAGCAGGTGGATCGCAATACACAGTGGGAACCGCATCGATTTGATGATCGGGAGGTTTCACCGGGAGTGGATCGCTATCTAGCCGAGTATCCTGATAATCGTTTACTCAAGCAGTTGTCACGCTGTGCTCTTGATTATCACTGCTTTGCGGCCAAAAATCTGTTCCTTGGTCGTTGGGAAGCGCCATTGCCGACCTCACCGGTGTGTAATGCCCGTTGTCTCGGTTGCTTGTCCTACCAGTCCGAAGAAAATGAGTGTTGTCCCTCCAGTCAGGAGCGGCTGAGTTTTGTGCCGACGGTTCAGGAGCTGTGTGAAACAGCGGTTCCCCATCTACAGCAGGCAGAAAATGCTATTGTTTCATTCGGCCAGGGTTGTGAAGGGGAGCCGATTATGCAGGCCGATACCATCTGCGCAGCGGTTAAGGAGATGCGTCGACAAACGACACGCGGCACCATCAATTTCAACTCCAATTCATCGTTGCCGGACAAGGTTGATCTTCTGGCCGAAGCCGGGATCGATTCGATTCGCGTTTCACTTAACTCGTTGCGTGAGCCGTTTTACACTGCCTATTATCGGCCCCGAGGTTATCAGTTCAGTGATGTTCTGGAATCCATTCGACGGGCCAAAAAACATGGCCTGTTTGTGATGCTCAACTATCTGGTTTTCCCCGGCATTACCGATCAACAGGCGGAAATTGACGCTCTGGTGAAGGTGATTGATAATGGTCAGGTTGATCTGATCCAAATGCGGAATCTGTGCCTTGATCCGCCCATGTATTTTCAGACCATGCCTGCGGGGGAACCGGGAATTGGTATGAAAATAATGCTGGAGCAGGTTAAAAAGCGGGTGCCGGCGATTCAGTATGGCTATTTTAATCGCACCAAAGAGAATTTTTTTCCGCTAAACTATGAAAAAGACTGGCCGATTCGCTAAATAATCGTGATGATTCTGTCGACAGATGTGATGGCGTCGCAAAAAGTCCGCCCTACTGCGTTACAGCGTTTTTTCAAGACCTCGACATACAACATGTATGCCTTCACCCTTGAAAAACCACTGCGCCTTGTGGGACGAAATTTTTGCTTAGCCATCTGATTCGTTTTTGCGAGACCGACAGCGTTTTTGCGAGACCGACAG
>JAGGYC010000051.1 GCA_021162745.1 Desulfuromonas sp.
CTAGCAGACTGTCGGTCTTGACCAACCGCTGCGAATCATGACCAATGATTTTAATCATGGGAGTTAAAACTCGCAGGAATGTTCTGATTTTTACCCCTGCGAATAATTTTACGAGGCTATAACTCAACAACCAAATAGTTCAGGAGGTTTATCCCGCCAGAACATGCAATCGTTTCAGATTCCAGGCTATGCAGACCAAATCCCACTCACCACGGACGGATTCCACCCCACGTAGCAGGAATTGTCGGAACCCCATGATGGCTTTGATAATACCGAAAACCGGTTCAACGGTGCTTTTTCGTTTGGCGTAGATCGCTTTGCCTTCTTGGGTCTGTAAGCGATGCTTCATTTGGGTGACAGCATCAGCGCCCTCGGGCAAGGGATCAGGTTCAGCAAAACGTTCTTTGATGCTTTGGTTGTGATGATCACGTTTGATGCTGATAAAAGGAAGGATGTTTTCTTTTTCACAGCTTGCTACATTGGCTTCGCTGTAATAGCCGGTATCGGCCAAGAGACTATCCACTGTGCCGAGTTTCTCCGGCAATGCTTTTAACTCCTCAAGAACGGGAGTGATCTCAAGCTTGTCATTGGGGTTCTGGGTGAGGTGTTCACTGACAATCAGCATGGTTTCTATATCGACACCGGCTTGAGCGTTGTAACACTGATCGAATCCGCCACTGGAGACGGGCATGATTCGTGATTCTTCGTCGGTGAGATTTACTTGATCTTTGTCTCTTGGGCCGGATACTGGAGGTTTAGGGGGTCTGCCTCCGGGTTTTTTACCCGTCTTCTGCTCTTTGGCTTTGCGTTCGGCGAGTTTTTTCTCATACTCGGATTGTTCCTTGGTATGGCGTTCTGCGGCGCGACGTTCGATTTCGATTTTTGCTTTGGCAATAGCACTCAGGCGTTCTTCGCGACGATTTAGTTCTGCGGGGATGTCCACGCTGTCAGGAAGCTCGCTATGGTCGGTTTGTTCTGCTTGCTTTAACAGCTCTTCGACTTCAGCCTTGAGCTGGGCTTCGAGCTTGCAGGCATGCTTCCAGCTCAGGGCGCGATGTTTGGAGGCATTGGCCTTGATCTTGGTGCCATCAAGACTGATTTTGCCCAACTTCAGACATCCCATCTGGTGGGCAATGAGAAGGATCTGGACAAAGAGTGGGGTCAGTTCGGGAAGAAACCGTTTGCGAAAGGTGGCGACGGTATCATGGTCGGGATGATCGTTTGCAGCGATGTAACGAAAGGCTACGGAATCATAGGTTGCTTGTTCCAATTTGCGGCTGGAGAACACCCCGGTTGCGTAGCCATAGAACAATAATGCCAGCAGCATCTCAGGGTGGTGGGCTTTGGAACCTCGCCCGGAATAGGCAGATTTGATTGGAGTCAGATCAAGTTGTCCGACGATTTCTACAACGAAACGAGCCAGATGCCCTTCGGGAAGCCAGTCGCCTATTGAAGGTGGCAAAAGGAAGGGAGTGTTTCGATCGACTTGGCGGAATGTATCGCTCATGTTTTTTCACTTTCGCAGGGATTTTCAATACCCGGCGATTTTAACATTTTTTGGGCGAAAAGTCCGACAAACTGCTAGTGTAGAACACAGTTCTAAACATTGGAAAGACCCTGAGAGTTGAAGCGTTTACTGCAAGTGGCCCTTTAATTGCCGAATATTTCACACAGGTCTGAAGTATGAAACTTCAAAAGCTTGTCATCATCAACCTACTGATTGTTTTTCTGGTTTGCGGTCTACTTGTCACCGGCATCCTGAAGTTCCATTCTCTCAATGTTTTCGACAAGATAGAAATGAACAACCTAGAGAAACAAGCGCATCAAGTTACCAGTATCGTCAAAAACGATATCGATCAGCTGCTCGATTTTGTTTCGGACTGGGGAGTATGGGATGACAGTTACTCTTTTATGCAACAAAAAAAAGAAGCCTATATTCAGGGGAATATGACTGAAGATGCCTTGGAAGATATTCGCACGATAGGGCTTCTTTATCTGGATGACCAATTCCGTTATTACCACTCCTATACAAGTGAGGGAAAAACAAGCACCTATAAAGTATTGACCGAACAGATTCTGACAAAAAAAACTCTTTTCCTGGCGGCAATTGAGTCGGGATCACAAAAGGTACTTCTTTACAACGAGACACTTGATTGTTACTTCTGGTCTGTGATCCAGCCGATTATGACTTCCAAGAAAGATCGCCTAAGTAACGGCTATCTGCTGTTTAGCCGCATCATTGACAAAACATATATAAACGAAATCAGCACAATTTTTGGATCGAAACTCAGCCTGCGTGAATATTCCACCAAACTTAAATCAGACTGCAACGGCCAAAAAGGAGGGATTTGCTACCATGAACATGTCCATCTGCTGAACAAAGAAAAAGCCATATTACATATTTGTGTTAAAGACGTTTCTGACAACGGGCATGTTTGCTTAGAGGGGGAGATCGAGCGCTCCATGCACCTTCAAGTGTGGCAAATACTTACCCATACTCTGTTTATGATTGCCGTGGCCGGTTTTGTCGTTCTGCTATTGAATATGCTGATTCTTGATCGACTCATTGTGCGACCGACAAGGGTTCTGGCCAAAAGCTTTACCCATCTGGGCAAAACCGGAAGAATCAACATGCGCCTGTCTATTACCGGCCCTTTTGAAGTAAAGCAGCTGGCAAGCGCGGCCAACCATATGCTGGAGGAAATAGAGCAGCTGCACAGTAAACTTGAAGTACTATCTCGCACAGACGAGCTAACCGAGTTGTTTAACCGCAGGTATTTCAACGAAGTGTTCGACAAGGAGCTGCGCCGGGCCATGCGCAAACAACATCCCATCGCAATGATGATGTTGGATATTGATTATTTCAAGAAATACAATGACAGTTATGGTCACGGAGCCGGCGACGAGTGTCTGAAAAGGGTTGCGGCCATTTTGAAGGAACATGTTCAGCGTGCGACCGATATCGTCGCCAGATATGGTGGAGAGGAATTTATCATCCTGCTCAGCGACACCCCGCAAACGGAACTTGAGTTGCTCTGCCGAAAGATCATCGACTCCCTGCGCGACGCGCAAATCCTGCATGAATCCTCACCGGTGTCTAATTTTGTCAGCCTGAGCATCGGTGCAGTGACAGCGATTCCAAAATCACTCGATGATAAAGAAAAATTGCTGCGCAAAGCGGACAAGCTGCTTTACCAAGCCAAAGACAGCGGCAGAAACCAGGTGATTCTAAACGATAAACTCTGATCGAAACAATCTGACTTTATCATCAAACAAAAACTTCCGTTCCCGGTGCTTCCTCACTGGCCGCAGCAAATCGCCGTAACCGCTCTTCAACCGCCGCACCATCCCAGGCAAAAGCCTGCTGGGGGCACAAGCGGGTACATTGATGACAACGGATACAGCGCTCTGTGACATAAGGCTCGTTGTCCCGCCAATCAATTGCCGCCACCGGACACGCCGTCACACAGGCTCCACAACCATCACACCTAGCCACAACGGGCTGATGCTCACCAAGCATCGTTTTAGCCTTATCCAGGCTCTTCTGCCACGACAGCTGTTCCTGCTCTGCAGAAAGATAATGGAACACCTCCTCCGCCAAAGGCTGGGGGAGTGCGGATTTCAACTTCTGCAACACCCCTTCAACCAGCAATGACACCTGCGCCAGGTCCGCAGCATCGGGATGTCCAGCCCCCAAAGGATGTCGACTTTGCCATAATGAGGAATGCACCGCCAACACCTTGGCAGCACCAACGGTCTGCCACCCCTGCTGCGCCAATTGTTGCGCCATTTCGGGCAATGCCACCCCACTGCACACCGCTCCCCAGGTAACAAAGGGGGCAGCATAATGACTCTGACCTTGCGGCAAGCTGCTTATGAATCGGCAAACCTGCGGCAGGATATGATCCACATAAACCGGCGAGCCAAGCCATAGACAGCAAGGCCCCTCAAGCTGAGCAAAAGAATAATCCTCCGCTGACAGATCAATAATCAGCGGATCGATCCCCTGCGGTTTTAGATGGCGGACAATCACCTCTGCAACCTGTTTGGTGGTTCCCGCCGGCGACAAATAGGCCACGCAATGTGTCACGACAGATTCAGTCATAATAATCCTCTTTAGCAATGTTTAGGAGAAGCGCGTCGCGATACCTTGCAATAAGCGTAAGTCAACAGCAGGTTTGCCCGTACCATTTGAATTAGTCAGTTTGTCAAGCCTGACCCGCCTGCGCTCACCTGCGCCAGGTCCGCTGCATTGGGATGTCCAGCCCCCAAAGGCTGCCGACTTTGCCATAATGAGGAATGCACCGCCAATACCTAAGCGTCAATTAAATTTATAGTAGTACAAACAAAAAAAGATGTTAATCTTGATATTCTGAATTGAAATTTTTTTATTCATTGATATGGCTTAGGGGGAAATATGAATATTCGAACAAAAATCACCGGTACGATCATAACACTGGTGCTGATTACTGCGTTATCTATTGTCGGTATTGCGACCGTAAAAAATAGAGCATTACGTTCCGATCTCGGAACAGTTATCGACGATTTAGCTTTCAATGAAGCCAAGAAACAAGCGCAAAGCGTCCATTTACTCTGTGAAGCAATGCGAGAATCTGTTGAACAAACAGTTGTAGCTCACCTTAATGTCAGCAACGATGTACTTGAACGATCAGGTGAATTGAATTTTGCTGATGAAATGGTTCCATGGGATGCCGTCAATCAGTTTTCTAAACAGAAAACCAGCATCCATTTACCAAAAATGATGTTCGGTGATCTATGGCCGGGGAAGAATAAGGATATTAACCAGAAAACGCCGATCATTGATGATGTTATAGACTTGGTTGGCGGGACTTGTACCATATTCCAGCGCATGAATGATCAGGGCGACATGCTGCGTGTTGCCACCAATGTCGAAAAGCTGGATGGAACGCGTGCTATTGGCACATATATTCCGCGGACAAATCCCGATGGCTCAGAGAATAAGGTCATTGCGACAGTTCTTGGTGGTAGAACCTTTCGTGGTCGTGCATTTGTTGTAAACGCTTGGTATGTTACCGCCTATCAGCCTATTTGGGACACCGCTCATCAAAAAGTTGTCGGCATTCTGTATTTTGGTGAAAAACAAGAAAATGTCGATAGTTTACGCAAGGGGATACTTAACAGCACGGTTGGCAAAACAGGCTACGTATTTGTCCTTGGCGGTAAAGGGAAACAAAAAGGTAAATATATCATTTCGAAAGATGGTAAACGCGACGGTGAAAACATCCTCAACGCGACAGACGCGACCGGGAAAACGTTTATCCAGTCAATCATTCAAAAAGCCACGTCACTTCCCTCTGCCAACGGCGGCGATATCCCTCTGACAAGAGAAGATTATAAGTGGAAAAACGCTGGTGACAGTGAAGCCAAAAAAAAATGTGTTGCTATTGCCTATTTTGAACCTTGGGACTGGGTCATTGGTGCCGGATATTACCAAAATGATTTCAGTGCCTCACACGCGGCGTTATCCGTTGCATCAAACAGCATGATTCGTTGGATTATCATTTTCGCCGTTACCATCGCGTTTGTAGCACTTATTATTGGTTATTTCCTTGCCAACCGTATCAGTGGACCGATAAAGCAAACATTATCTATGATCGAAAACCTTGGCCAAGGAAATTTGTCACAGCGCCTTAATTTTACTCAAGCTGACGAGGTCGGTCAGCTTGGAAAAGCAATGGACGCTTTTGCCGATAATTTGCAGGATGAAATCTTAACGGCTTTTGAAAAACTGGCCGAGGGTGATTTTACGTTTAAAGCTCAAGGTCTTATCAGTGAACCGTTACACAAAGCGAACAGCTCACTGAATGACACCATGACCCAGATCAACACCGCCGGCAATCAGATCACATCTGGAGCGACTCAAGTTTCCGACTCAAGTCAGGCTCTGTCACAAGGGGCAACGGAGCAAGCCAGCTCACTGGAGCAGATCAACAGTTCCATGACTGAGGTTAGCTCACAAACCAAGCTTAACGCCGACAATGCCACGATGGCCAACACATTGGCGAAAGAGGCTTGCAACGTGGCTCAACAGGGAAACCAGCAGATGAAAAACATGATTGAGGCCATGGCTGAAATCAACCAAGCAAGTCAGGAAATTTCCAAGATCATCAAGGTAATTGATGAAATTGCGTTCCAAACCAACCTGTTGGCACTTAACGCCGCCGTAGAGGCCGCGCGTGCTGGACAACATGGTAAAGGGTTTGCTGTGGTTGCTGAAGAGGTACGCAATCTAGCCGCTCGCAGCGCCAAGGCTGCCAGCGAAACGGCAACGCTGATTGAAGGATCGGTACAAAAAGTTGAAAATGGTGCACAAATTGCCGATACAACCGGCGAAGCGTTGAATGAAATTTCCACAGGAATTACCAAGGTCAGCGATTTAGTGGCAGAAATAGCCGAATCCTCTAATGAGCAGGCTAATGGGATTTCACAGATCAGTATTGGATTGAACCAGATTGACGACGTAACGCAACAGAATACCTCAACGGCAGAACAGAGTGCCGCTGCCGCAGAAGAGCTTGCCAGTCAAGCGCATCAATTGCAAAGCATGTTGAACAGGTTTAGTCTGAGCAATAATCAATCACCCGACAGCATTGCACTGATTGAATTTTAATAAATGGCTGGCCACACTCACTTCAGTGAGTGTGGCCACCTCAGCTGATGTAATTTTCATCCCTTTTGTACTATAGTCATTAGGGTCAGACCTGCAAAGCTACAAGATAGACAACTTGATTGTGCAACTGCTCCATCCTTTTCACAAGGGCAATTTCTTTTGCAAACACCTCCGTAACAGACAGAAAAGGCCGGTGCATCAAATGATGCACAGGCCTTTTTGTTTCCGAGCTATGTCAATCAACGTCTACTTCAACGCCACAATTTTCTCCAAACTCCCCTGCAACACCATCAACTTCTCCTGCGCCGCCGCCAACTTGCCCCGGTCCTTCTCCAGAACCGCCGCCGGTGCATTGGCGACAAACTTCTCGTTGGACAACTTCTTGCTGAACATATCCACGTCCTTCTGCGTCTTGGCGATCTCCTTGGTGAGGCGTTTTCCCTCCTCTTCCACGTTGATGAGACCGGCCAGCGGCAGTAGGATTTCAACATCACCGGAGACCTGCTTGGCGACCTGTTCCGGTTGTTCCAGACCAACACCGCAGGTTAGCTCTTCGATGCGCGCCAGGGACTTGATATAATCCTGGCCAGCAGTCATCACCGCACAGCTGGCGTCAGACTTGCAGTCGAACAGAGCGCTGATCCGCTTACCGGGGGAGACATCCATCTCGCCACGGATGTTACGGATGGCGCGGATGACGTCCATCACCTGCTCCATCTGTGCTGAGGCCTCAGTGTCCTGCACCAGACCTTCGCCCTGCGGGTAATCCGCGAGCATGATTGATGCCACCGGACGGATGCCGGGCAGCTTCTGCCAGATCTCCTCGGTAATGAACGGTGTCACCGGGTGCATCAGGCGCAGCAGACGCTCCAGCACCGTGTAAACAACGGTCTGGGCACTGAGCTTGGCGGCGGCATCGTCGCCATACAGCGCGCCTTTGATCAGCTCGATATACCAGTCACAGAACTCGTGCCAGGTAAAGGTGTAGAGGGCGTTGGCCGCTTCGTTGTAGCGGTACTCCTCCAGAGCCTTGTTGGTCTCTTTTTCCACCGCGGCCAAACGAGTCATAATCCAGCGATCGGCCATGGACAGGTTGAGTTCGGTCCAGTTAACATTCTCGGTCGGCTCAAAACCTTCGAGGTTCATCATCGCAAAGCGGCTGGCATTCCACAGCTTGTTACAGAAGTTGCGATAACCACCGATGCGGTCGGTGGACAGCTTGATGTCGCGACCTTGGGCAGCAAAGGCGGTAAGGGTAAAGCGGAAAGCGTCGGTACCGAACTCGTCGATGACGGTGAGCGGATCGATGACGTTACCCTTACTCTTACTCATCTTCTGCCCCTGGGCATCGCGCACAAGGGCATGGATGTAGACATCCTTGAACGGCACCTCACCCATGAACTTAATCCCCATCATCATCATCCGCGCCACCCAGAAAAACAGGATGTCGAAGCCGGTAACCAAACAGGAGGTGGGATAGAATTTTTTCAGAACGGCGGTATTTCCCGGCCAGCCCATGGTTGAGAACGGCCACAGACCGGAAGAGAACCAGGTGTCCAACACATCGGTTTCCTGATGGATGTTGGTGCTCTGACATTTGCTACAGCAGGTGGCATCTTCACGGGAGACGGTGATCTCGCCGCAGTCATCACAGAACCAGGCCGGGATGCGGTGGCCCCACCAGATCTGGCGACTGATACACCAGTCCTGGATATTATACATCCACTCGTAGTAGGTCTTTTCCCAGTGCTGGGGCACGATGCGGGTCTGGCCGGTTTCCACCGCCTTGATCGCCTCTTTGGCCAGCGGCTGAACGTTGACATACCATTGCAAACTCATATACGGCTCGATGACGGTCTTGCAGCGATAGCACTCGCCGACGGCGTTGAGGTGCTCTTCGGTCTTTTCCAGCAGGCCGAGGGCGTCGAGATCAGCCACCACCTTGGCGCGTGCCTCGTAACGGTCAAGACCCTGATAGTCACCACCGTTTTCGTTGATGATGCCGGACTCGTCGAGGATGTTGATATTTTCCAGGTTGTGGCGCTTACCCATCTCAAAGTCGTTGAAGTCATGAGCCGGGGTGATTTTGACTGCCCCGCTGCCGAACTCTTTATCGACATAGTCGTCGGCGATGATGGGAATCTCACGCCCGGTCAGGGGCAGCACCACCATCTTGCCGATCAGATCGGCGTAGCGCTCATCCTCGGGATGAACGGCGACGGCTGTATCACCGAGCATGGTTTCAGGGCGGGTGGTGGCCACCACCAGTTGTTGATCCGTCCCCTTGACCGGATAACGCAGATGCCACAGGTTACCCTTCTTGTCGTCGTGCTCCACTTCCAGATCGGACAGGGCGGTGTGGCAGCGCGGACACCAGTTGATGAGGCGATTGGCACGATAGATCAGGCCATCTTCGTAGAGTTTGACGAACACCTCGCGCACGGCAGTACTGAGGCCCTCGTCCATGGTGAAACGCTCACGCTCCCAGTCACAGGAGGCACCGAGGCGCTTGAGCTGATTGATAATCTGGCCGCCGGACTCTTCACGCCACTGCCAGACGCGCTCGATAAACCGCTCGCGACCGACATTATGACGATCCTTGCCTTCCGTAGCCAACTGCTTCTCCACCACGTTCTGGGTAGCAATACCGGCATGGTCGGTGCCGGGCATCCACAACACTTCGTGGCCGGTCATCCGTTTCCAACGGGCAAGGATATCTTGCAGGGTGTTATTCAGGGCGTGGCCCATGTGCAACACACCGGTGACGTTAGGTGGCGGAATGACAATGGAGTACGGAGGCTTGGTGGAATTTTCATCGGCGTGAAAATAGCCTTGCTGTTCCCAGGTTTGATACCATTTTGTTTCAAATTCGTGGGGCTCGTAGCCCTTTGCCAGTTCGTCTGCCATGATGCTGTCATTCCTTAAAACAGAGCCTGTCGTCAACCATTCGTCAAACAACCGGCACCGGGTTTAAATTCAGTGTTAAATGTGTGCTTAAGACACGAAAAAAGGGGATTTTAGCAATCCCCTTTTTATCCGTCAATGCCCAGTCCATGGACTGGGTAAAATTTTATTGTCGGCTAAACCTGCTCTTTAATCTTCGACATCTCCTCGCGCACCATGCTTTCAGCCAGGTCGGGCACCACTTCCCACACCACCTGCTCAAGGATCGGAGCCGCCAGTTTTTCAATCACTTTACCGGCAATGCGCTCGACAATTTCATTGAGCTGTTCATCGCTGAGGTAGGCAACACGGGTTTCGACCCGCGCCGGAGTAGCCCCGTAAGCACCTTCGGCGACAATATCATTGGCCTGCAAATCGACGACACCGGCAGGAGCAGCGGTCTCAACCACAGCTTCAGGTGCCGGTTCAGGCTCTGTCGAGGTAAAACTATCCAGTGGTGGCAAATCAACCATGGGTTCGGCAGCCACAGGTTCGCTGGTGGCGAACGGATCAGCCACAGCAGGCTCCGTAGCTGCAACAGGATCGCTATCAAAAGAAAATTCGCTGATGGGCGGCAGATCGACACTGGTTGTATCATCCTGTTGCGGTGCAGCAAATGGATCAAGGCTGCTATCGGAGGTTTCTACCGGTTGCGACTCAAACTCAAAGGGTTCGGCAGCGACAGGGGTCTCGACCTCAGCAGGAGCATCAAAGCTAAATGGATCAGCGCTTGTTGCAGCGGCAGGCTCTGCTGCGGGAACTTCAATCGGAACCAAATCTGGAGCAGCGACATCTGTAGCAGGTTGGGCTGCAGCCACCTCTTCCAGTGCACCGAGGATATCGTTTTCGACCGGAGCCTGACTCGCTGCCGCTTGCCAGGTTTCAATAACCGGAGCATTGGCCAGCAGTTCGGCAACTTTATCAACCAGATCCTGCGAACGGAACGGCTTGGTGATCCAACCACTGGCACCGCAAGCCGTGGCCTTGGCCTCGTCGAACGGCTCAAAGGTTCCGGCCAACAACAACACAGGAACGTTACTCAAATCGGGTTGGTTGCGCACTGCTTCGCACAGTTCGTAACCATCTTTACCGGGCATAAACACGTCAGCCAAAATCAAGTCGGGGCGCTCATTTTGCGCCATGGCAAATGCATCATCGCCATTGTCGGCAGTCTTGAGCTGGTAGTCTTTATCTGCAAACGTAATTTCGATCACCTTTTGAATGGTGACACTGTCATCAGCCAGCAACAACCTTTTGCTCATTCTATGCCTCCTCAGCTTTTCTATATCAATAAAAAGCATGTGATTTTGCGGTAGCCAGACTCCAATGTTGTCGCCATAGATGCAAACAACAATCAGTTTTTTCTCATTTTCAAGTGCAAAACGCTAGCATACAGGGGGGTATTATGTCAAGAAAGGGATCGACCAAACTCCATCAAGTTATGCACACTTAGCCCGACTTTTTCACAAAGATCGTCGCGAGAAGTCGAGAAGCGCCGTGGATTCAAGGCACACGCAGGAAAACATTTGCAGGCATACTTGCAGTCTGTCGAAAATGTTTTTCAAGGGTAACGCAGTAGACATGGTACTTCTGGGCTTCGCAGCAGATTGCTTGTGAGAAATACGGGCTAGAGTGCCCCCCATGGACTGGGAAGAAAGATTTGCTGATACAATTTCATCGCATAGCGATCCGTCATGCCGGCGAGAAAATCAATAACACTGACCGACAGGGGATCATCATTGAGACGAACCCCGCCGTATCCCTCCATCACTTGAGGATTTTCCATAAAAAAATCGAACAGTTCCCTGAGTACCCGCCCCGCTTTTCTGAAATCGTCATGAACACTGGGTACCCGATAGACATGGGTAAATAACCAGTCACGCAGGGCAGTGGTCTGCTCCAACACAGTCGGCGATAAAGCAATCTCCAGATGATCGTCGTGCTGTGAAGTGAGAATCAAATCCCAAACCATCGTATTGATTCGTTCAGAATGGCTGGCACCGAGGTGCTTGAGGAAATCGTCCGGCACCTCATTACATTGGATCACCCCCGAACGAATAGCATCATCCAGATCGTGATTAACATAGGCAATAATATCGGCAAAGCGGACAATCTGACCTTCGAGGGTTTTCGCTTTCTGACCACTGCAATGGGTATCAACGGAACCGGTCCCCTTGGAGTGACAGAGGATACCGTCGCGGACTTCAACGGTCAGGTTGAGACCCTGACCATTTTTCTCCAACCGTTCGACCACCCGTATGCTTTGCCGAACATGATGAAAACCGCCGTCTGCCAAGCTGTTGAGAACCCGCTCCCCGACATGGCCAAAAGGGGTATGGCCGAGATCGTGACCTAAAGTAATCGCCTCGGTAAGATCCTCGTTAAGCAGTAACGCCCTGGCGACAGTGCGGGCAATTTGTGACACCTCCAGGGTGTGGGTAAGACGGGTACGATAATGATCCCCTTCGGGGGATAAAAAGACCTGTGTTTTATGCTTTAAGCGTCGAAAAGATTTACAATGTAAAATGCGATCACGGTCATGCTGAAAACATGTTCGAAGCGGACACGGATCTTCTTCAACATCCCGACCGAGACTATTAACACTTAAACAAGCAAAAGTGGATAACGTATCTTTTTCTCGCTGCTCTATTATGCGACGTATAGTTTGTAAACTCATAAATCAATCCAAATTATTTATTTTAATTGTGTAAACTAAGTTTCGATCATCAGAAATTGCATCAAATATGTATGACAACATAAAACTTACATTTTTTCATTTGATTTTGAATAACTTTAGAGTATTACATAATACAAGTTATATTAATTCATACAACTGGAGAAATAAATCATGTCCAAATTATTAGAGATGGCCGTAGGAATTGTATCCGCCCATGCTTCAACCACAACGATGACAAAAGAAGACCTCATTGCCGAACTCGCTGAAATCCATGCGACCTTGAAAACAATGGAGAGTGGCGACGTTCCTACGGGTGAAGAGGATAAGGAACAAGAGCCGGCGGTATCGATGAAAAAAGCCTTTGGCAAAGATAAAGTCTACTGCATGATCTGTGGCAAAGGGATGACCACCCTCGGTCGTCACCTGCGCATGATTCACCATATCACCCCACAAGAATACCGTAAGCAGTTCGGTATCCCCCGCACCCAGGCGCTGGCCTCTAAAGCCTATTCGGAGCAACGTAAGCAGATGGCGATTGAGCGCGGTCTTGGTGAGAAGCTGGCGGCGGCTCGTGCGGCAAAGAAAAAAGTGTAACCAGAGTAAACTTATAGTTCAGTAATAAAAAAGGTGCTGCCTTCAAGCTGCACCTTTTTTATTACGATTAAACGATCAGCTTTCATAGGTCTGGTTAGCGGAGCGTAACCCGACAACTGTGGATCCAAAACCATTAAAACCAAGATCAAGTTCGCGGGTTTCGTCCCGCAGCCGACGTACTTTTTTGAAGGGCCACAAAAAAGTAAGCAAAAATGGCCTTTAAGATCGGCCATCCGGGGGGTCGCAAACCCACTTACGATGAGTCGTTTTCCGTTATGCTTCACCTTGGCGGCAAGTCGCCCTTTAGGTCGACTGAGTTTTCTCTTTTTACAAGCTACAGCATTGAATAACTTGATAGAGTATCGCCCTCTACTTTTTCCGTGGCATCGTTATGCAACATCTTGTGGGCGTTATACGGAATATTATCGCTTTTTCGATACCTCGTAGGTCGGGTTAGCGGAGCGTAACCCGACAACTCTACATTAAAAAATCGAAAATGGAACAATCAGTAACGGCTCGCCATCGGCATTGAGCACTTCGACACGCCATACCCCTTTCCATTGAGAAAAAATCTGTTTTGATGACCAGGTTCTCCAACTGGAGGAACGCACCGGCAAGCGAACCCGTGCCAGTTCCTGATCTTCGTGATACCAGACATGGGTAACCCAGGTATCCTCAGTTGCGCCGATGATATGGACAAAACAGTACAGCTGATCGATACCGGCAGGAACCGTATTAAGTGAATCCAGCGGCGCACGATTAACAATCTGAGTGGTAATCGTCGCCTCTTCAATTTCCAGTGCACAGGCTACGCCAGAACCGACAACCATCATGACAAGCCCGAACAGGGCAATTTTCCATTTCGACATAAAACCTCCCAAGTGTTGCGGCAACACATAAAGCAGATGCTCAGCGAGCAAGCAGTTGACCGAGAAAACTTTGCCCGGCAAGACCCGAAACGGCAAAATTTTCGGCCAGGGTGGCCGCCACATCGCTGAAACTGTCGCGGGTTCCCAGCGCAGTTGCCGCCGCCAGCTGCGGATGCCACGCCAACAGCGGCACGTATTCCCGGCTATGATCGGTACCGGCGGTGGTGGGATCGCAACCATGATCCGCCGTAATCAACAACAGATCATCGTCATCCAAGCGGGGCAAAAATGTGCCGAGCCAGCCATCAAACTCCTGTAGCGCCATGGCAAATCCCGCCACATCACGACGATGTCCGTAGAGCATATCATAATCGATCAGGTTGGCAAAAACCAGCCCACGCTCCAGTTGCTCAAAAGCGAGACGAATCTTGTCCATACCATCGGCGTTATCGCGACTGGGGTAATGACTGCTGATCCCTCGACCACAGTAGATATCCTGAATTTTACCGACGGCGGTAACGTCAATCCCCTGTTCAGCCAACTGATCAAGTACCAGAGGTGGCGGCTGAATGGAAAAATCGTGACGATTAGCGGTGCGTTTGAAATCGGCGGCAGAAGTACCGATAAATGGCCGCGCAATCACCCGTCCCACCTGATATGGATCGAGCACCTGACGCATCTGTCGACACAGTTCATACAGCTGTTGCGGTGCCAATACCTGTTCATGGGCGGCGATCTGGAACACCGAATCGACGCTGGTATAGACAATAGGACGACCAGTGGCCAGATGCTCCTCGCCAAGGCGGGCGATAATTTCGGTACCACTGGCCACCACATTACCCAATGGTTCAACACCGGCAATGGCAGTAAATGCGGCAATAATCTCTGCCGGGAATGCCTGCGGGTAGGTAGCAAACGGCTCTTCAAGCACCGCTCCGGCAATCTCCCAGTGACCGGTGGTGCTGTCTTTGCCGGCACTGAGCTCGGCCATCCGCCCCCAGGCCGCCTGCGGCTTTTCAGCGGCGGGAACTCCGGCCATTTCGACAATATTACCCAGGCCCAGCCGTTGCAGAGTGGACAGGCTCAGAGCGGCACCGTGCTCGGCAACATAACCGGCAACGTGCCCAAGGGTATTGGCACCACTGTCGCCGTAGCTGGCGGCATCGGGCAGGGATCCGCAGCCAACGCCATCGAGGACGATCAGCACCACCCGCTTAAACATGGCTCACCTGCGCGGCCAGCCACTGGTCAACAATCAGCGCCGTAGCGCTGCAACCGATGCGGGTAGCTCCAGCATCGACCATGGCCTGAAACGCCACATAATCGCGGATACCACCGGCGGCCTTGACACCGATACGGCCTGCGGCCACGCGCGATAGCAGGGCGACATCGTCCAGGGTTGCCCCGCTGGGGCCAAAACCGGTGGAGGTTTTGACGTAGGCCGCACCACTGGCCACCACCGCTGCGGTGATGGCGGTTTTCTGGACATCATTCAGGTAACAACATTCGATAATCACCTTGAGGGTGCGGCCATCACAGGCGCGGTTTATCTCGGCGATCTCATCCTGAATAGCAGCGATCTTACCTTCCTGTGCCCAACCAGCATGGATCACCATATCAATTTCAGCGGCACCAAGGGCGCAGACTTCGGCAGCGGCAGCGACCTTACAGGCACTGGTTTCATAACCGAGGGGAAAGCCGATCACCGTGCCGACAGCAACCTCGGAACCATGCAGCAGGTCGCCGACCAACGCCAGCTGAGATGGCGGCACACACACGGAGGCACAACCCAGCTCTACCGCTTCTTCGCACAGTTGTTCAAAATCAGCTGCGGTAGCGGTGGGTTTGAGCAGGGTATGGTCAATCAAGCGTGCTGGGGAGTTCTCCAACATGATAAACCGATCCTTTCATAGCAAAAGCCCGCTAACGCGGGCTTTTGGGGCTATATAATTACCTGATTAGCATCCATCTTTCACTGGATTCCTTCTCCTTGGGGAGAAGGTGGCCGAAGGACGGATGAAGGGAGCTTTTGAATGTATCCATCTTGAAAAATCCCCCTCACCCCGACCCTCTCCCCAAGGAGAGGGAGATTTTTATAAACAGCGGAAGATCAGTGCTAATCTGTTTAAAACATAAATATCAAGTGCGGTAATCGGCATTGATCTTGACATAGTCGTAGGTCAAGTCCGAGGTGTAATAGCTGGAACAGCCGTCGCCAAGATGGAGATCCACCGTGACACGGAACTCGGCCTGCTTCAGAACCTGAGTAGCCAGCTCTTCATCAGCGGCACCGGTGGTCAAACCATCACGCACCACCTGAATATCATCGAAGAAGATATCGATCCGATTGGGATCAACTTCCACACCGGAGTAACCAACGGCAGCGATAATGCGCCCCCAGTTGGCATCTTCACCAAAAAAGGCGGTCTTCACCAGGCTGGAGGTAGCAACGCTGCGGGCAGCAATTTTCGCCTGGTCATCATCTTCGGCACCACACAGATCAATCTGCACCAGCTTGGTTGCCCCCTCACCATCGCGAACAATCATCTTGGCCAACTCCAACAACACATCAAGTACGGCAGCCGAAAACAACTCGGCCTCTTCGCTCTGCGGTTGAATCTCGACGTTACCGGCTTGGCCATTGGCCAGAACCAGTACCATGTCGTTGGTGGAGGTATCGCCATCGACGGTGATGGAATTAAACGAATCATCCACCGCCTCGCGCAGCACCGGCTGTAGCAACTCCGGCGCCACGGCGGCATCGGTCATCACAAAGCCGAGCATGGTTGCCATGTTGGGATGGATCATCCCCGCCCCTTTGGCCACGCCAAGAACGGTGCACGATTGCCCTTCAATCTCGAAAGTTCGACTGGCAGTTTTACTGAAGCTGTCAGTGGTCATGATGGCGTCGGCAACAGCCGCAGCCTGATCAGCAGCCAAGACACCACACAGGGTCGGGATGGCTGAGATCAATCGTTCGACGGGCAGCGGCACACCGATCACCCCAGTGGAAGCCACGGCCACCAGCGACGCGTCGATCTGCAACGCCGCAGCCAATTCGGCACTGCTGGCCCGAGCATCGGCCAGCCCCTGCTCACCGGTACAGGCATTGGCGTTACCACTGTTGATCAGTACCGCCTGACATTGACCGGCGGCAATCCGCGGTTTCGTGACAATCAGCGGCGCAGCGATCACCTTATTTTTTGTAAAAACACCGGCGCAGTTGGCTGGAGTATCTGACACAATCAGCGCACAGTCGTTACGTCCCGGTGCCTTGATGGCCGCTTCGGCCACTGCAAACTTAAATCCCTTGACTTCAGTCATGGTTGAACTCCCTGGTGGGCATTGCCCACCCTTGCTTATTAGTATCATGATGGTCCATGATGAAATACCATCAATCAAATACGTGCGGGCCGCAAAAGATCAGGCCCGCCTCGCAGTTCGGGTGGTTACGCAATCCGCACACTGAAACAGTTAACGCTACAGTTGGTTGCTTTGGTTCTAAAAGCCATTTTTGCGTACTTTTTGGGGCTTAGCAAAAAGTACGTCACCAGCGGGGCGAGTCCCGCGAACTTGATCTTTGGTTTCCAAGGTTCAGAAATTTACTTTCCGCAACACTTCTTATATTTTTTACCGCTGCCACAGGGGCAGGGATCATTACGACCTACCTTGTCTTCATCGCGGGTAACAGGTTGCGCCGGTTTATCGGCCTCGTCACTGCGATTCATGGCAATCTTGCGCTTTTTCTGTTCCTCTTCCATCCGCTCAACATCGTCCTGTTGCACCAGCTGGATCGTAAACAGCTTCTGCAACACCTCCTGGCGGATACGTCCCATCATCGCCATGAAGAGGCTGTAAGCCTCGCGTTTATACTCCTCCTTGGGGTTCTGCTGGGCATAGCCGCGCAGGCCGATCCCCTCTTTGAGGTGGTCGATGGACAACAGATGATCTTTCCACTGACTGTCGATCTCCTGCAACAATAAGACCGTCATCAAATGTTCGAGCACCGCCGGGGTAAACTCGGTCTCTTTTTCACGCAGGCGGATAAACACCTGCTTTTTAAGCTGTTCATTCAACGCCTCAGTATCGCCCTTGCCATCGCTCTCAAAATCCGGCAGCTGGGGCTGAAAATTAAACTGAGCGATAAAATCATCGATCAGGCTGCTGATATTCCAGTCGGCCGGAGCCATTTTTTCCGGGCAAAAAGTGGCAACGATATCCTCCACCATCTCTTCGATGATGGCGTTATAAGTACCGAGGATATTCTCACCGGCCAGCACTTCACGACGCTGATCATAGATCACCTCGCGCTGACGATTCATGACATCGTCGTACTCGATGAGGTGCTTACGGATATCGAAGTTATGGCCCTCCACCTTTTTCTGGGCATTTTCAATCGCCTTCGAAATAATGCCGTGCTCAATGGGCTCATTCTCGGGAATTTTCAATTTTTCCATGATAAATGCTACGCGGTGACTGCCGAAGATACGCAGCAGATCATCGTCGAGGGACATATAGAAGCGACTGGCTCCCGGATCGCCCTGACGACCACAACGACCACGCAACTGATTATCAATGCGCCGTGATTCGTGGCGCTCGGTACCGAGGATATACATGCCACCGGCAGCCAAGACTTTTTCTCGTTCACCATCGCATTCGGCGCTGTATTGTGCCAGAAATTCGGCGTAGCGCTCATCCTCCGTATCACCGTTGACCAACGCCTTGGCCATCATCTCCGGATTACCACCGAGGACGATATCGGTACCACGGCCCGCCATATTGGTGGCAATGGTGACCGCTCCGAGGCGACCGGCCTGAGCGACAATCTCTGCCTCTTTTTCGTGGTGCTTAGCGTTGAGAACGTTGTGAGGAACCCCGGCCTTTTTCAGCTGCTCGGCCAGACGTTCGGAATTTTCAATGGAGATGGTACCGACAAGGACCGGTTGCCCCTCTGCATGACAGTGACGAATATCCTCGATCACCGCGTTAAACTTTTCCTGCTCGGACTTGTAGATCACATCGGGCTGATCGATACGCATATTGGGACGATTGGTCGGAATCACCACCACGTCAAGCTTGTAGATTTCAGCAAATTCCGGTGCCTCGGTATCGGCAGTACCGGTCATCCCCGCCAGCTTGTCATACATACGGAAGTAGTTCTGGAAAGTGATGGTGGCCAGAGTCTGGTTTTCACTCTCAATCTTCACCCCTTCTTTGGCTTCCACGGCCTGATGTAGACCGTCACTCCAACGCCGCCCCGGCATCAGACGACCGGTGAACTCGTCGACGATCATTACCTCGCCCTCTTTGACGACGTAATCAACTTCATTTTTGAACAGGGCATGAGCCTTGAGAGCCTGGTTGACGTGGTGCAACACCTCAATATGGCGTGGATCGTAGAGGTTTTCGATACTGAGAATCTTTTCTACCGCGCCAACACCCTGCTCAGTAAGAGTCGCTGATTTCGCTTTTTCATCGACGGTATAATCGCCGGTAAATTCGCGCGTGCTCTGGCCGATCTTGCCATCGCGATGCTCAAGCATCTCCCCTTTTTTCAAGCGCGGAATGATGCCATTGACCTGATAGTACAGCTCACTGGATGCTTCACTGGGACCGGAGATGATCAACGGTGTCCGCGCTTCGTCGATCAGGATGGAGTCAACCTCATCGACAATGGCAAAATTAAGCTCACGCTGTACGTACTGACTGAGCTCAAATTTCATATTGTCGCGCAGATAGTCGAAACCGAATTCATTGTTGGTACCATAGGTAATATCAGCGTCGTAAGCCGCCTTGCGCTCCTCTTCGGTGATACCATGGACAATGCAGCCGATACTCAGGCCGAGAAAGCGATGCAACTGGCCCATCCAATCGGAGTCACGCTTGGCCAGATAATCGTTGACGGTAATGACATGGACCCCCTTGCCACCCAAGGCATTGAGGTAAGTGGGCAACGTTGCCACCAAGGTTTTACCTTCACCGGTTTTCATCTCGGCAATCTTACCGAAATGCAACACCATGCCACCGATCAACTGGACATCGAAATGGCGCATCTCCAACACCCGCCATGCCGCCTCGCGCACCACGGCAAAGGCTTCGGGCAGCAGTTCATCAAGGGTTTCCCCCTCGGCATAGCGCTGTTTGAACTCAGCGGTTTTGGCCTGCAAAGCCGCATCATCCAGCTCTTTCATCCCCTCTTCGAGGGCATTGATTTTATCAACCACTTTGCGCAGTCGTTTCAACTCACGGTCGTTCTGACTGCCAAATATTTTCTTCGATATAGAACGGATCATTCAACATCTCCGGTAATGTTTAGGACTCCCCCGTGACACATGATGACATGGAGGGAATGGATGTGGCGAACAGCCACTAAAAATGACTAGAAAATTTACCACAGTCGCGGTCCAGCGACAAGGACTAACCAGCGCTGTAAGCCGTAATCAAAAGAGCCAAAAACGACTTGTAAATGCGGAAACGGCCATCAATAATAAAGCTGTAGCAAGTAACGTAAATCATTTGAGGAGAAACGATGTGTTTTCAAGGCCCCCTCTCACTACTGTTGCTGTGTTTCATCCTGTGCAGCACCCCAGCCTGTGCCAACGAGACAAACGTTGAACAAACCCGGCAGTCGGCACTGACAATCACCGTCGCTAACAGTTATGCACCCGGCAACGACATCCGTTTTGTTCAGATCGGTCTCAGCCTGTTGTGGGATTACGATCAGGTCTGGCCGCATCGGGCTCCCGAACCACTGCTGTTTAAGGTTGAAACGGCTGTTGGCGTAGCATCGACACCCCATTGCCGCGCCATCGTTTCAGCTAACATGCTGGCCCACTATACCCTCGAGCGCTGGGGCAACAACCACTTTCAACCCTATTTTCAGCCCTATGTCGAAGCGGGGATTGGGCTGATCTATGCCGATTTCCAGCTTGAAAAACAGGGCTTACGCATCAACTTTAATCCGCTCCTCGGCATCGGCACCGAAATCTATAGCGACACCGGTCAGCACTGGTTTGTCGGCGCTCGTCTTCATCATGTTTCCAACGCTGAACTCCATGACGATAACCACGGCATCAACTCGCTGGTTCTACAACTGGGACACTTTTTCTAACCGTAACGACCGTCCGCCTTACAGTGGAAATCCATCCAAAATGAGCTATGCTGTAAGCCATAATGATTACAGTAGAAAGCAGCATACTTCATCTTTTCGAATCCTACTCTCTCGCCCTGTTGCTCGGCGCACTGATGGGGCTGGAGCGGGAACGGAGCGATACCCGCATCGCCGGCTTGCGTACCTTTATCCTCGTCACCCTGTTTGGCAGTATCTGCGGTAATCTGGCCTTGGCCATCGATTCATCGTGGTTGATCATTGCCGGATTGGCCACCATCGCCACCCAGGGGGTGATGGTACATGTGGTGCGGATGAAGGAGCAGATCAGCTCGGGGATGACCACCGCCATCGCCCTGCTGGTGGCTTATCTGGTCGGTGTTCTCCTCAGCCAGGGACAACGGATCACCCCCATCACCTTATGCCTGGCAACAACCATGGTGCTGTGCTTTAAGCCGCAGATGCATGCCTTTTCCCACCGTTTGGAAAAACGTGACCTCTACGCTATTTTTCAGTTCATTCTGGTGGCATTCATTATTCTGCCGGTGGTGCCAAATCAGGGTTATGGCCCCTATCTGGCGCTCAATCCTTACAATATCTGGCTGATGGTGGTGTTGATCAGCGGTATTAATCTGGTCGGCTATATTATCCTCAAGCTGGTCGATCACCGCTGGGGAAGTCCGATGATCGGCATCCTCGGTGGCATTGTTTCCAGTACCGCCACCACTCTGACCTTCAGCCGTCAGTCGAGTGCCGTCGCCAACATCTCTCACACCGCCGCAGTGGTGGTTTCTTTGGCATCAACCATGGTACTGATACGAATCACCGCCTTTATCAGCCTGATTAATCCGCAATTGATGGAGTATTTATGGTTGCCGATGAGTGGCATGTTTATCGGCGGACTGCTGCCCATTGTCTTTATCTGGCGCAAAGCCCGTAGCGAAAATGCCCCGCGCTTGGAAAGCAAAAACCCGGCAGAACTATCCCAGGCGCTGATTTTTGGGCTACTCTACGGCGGCGTGCTCTTGGCGGTCTCGGTGGCAAAAGATTTTTTTGGCAATGAGGGGGTCTATCTGGTGTCGTTGATCTCTGGCTTTACCGATGTCGATGCCATCACCTTGACCAACGCCCGCCTGTCGCTGATTGGCGAATTGGGCTCCGTTCAGGCGGCGACCAGTGTACTGATCGCCGTGCTGGCCAACCTGGTATTTAAACTGGGGATGGTGGCTGTTCTCGGCACGCGGCAGATGTTCAGGGGGACATTATTCTGTTTCAGCTGCCTGGCACTGCCGGCACTGCTGATTTTTGTTTAATAAATCAACCGATCATCAGTAAAGCCAGCCACGGCACCAGAATGAAGACGATGAATAGTATTTTGAAAAAGCCGAGATAACCATAAAGCACCACGGTAAAAGTCTCCCTCGGCATCGGAAACCAACGGCTATGAACCGTATATATCCAGTTGCCGGCGAATACACACATCACAGCCGAAATGGTATAGAACGTTCCACAAATGATCGTACACCACATGAAAAATTGCTGTAGAGACTGTAGCTCCATATCCCCCTCCCGAACTTGAAATGCTATTTCCAACAGTATCGACCTGAGAAGTATACCACCGACACGCCCTTCCTTCACCCTGGAGCCAATTATGTACTGAGCCCCGTTTCAGCAAAGACTAAATAGAAAAAAGGCCAGTTCCCCACAGGGTACTGGCCTTTCATACAACAATTCACTATTTCGGCGCTGCTTGAAGTACTGCTTGAAGTACTGCTTGAAGTACTGCTTAAAACCTACAAGATAACCAGTTCCTCACTGGAATAGGTGAGAGACTCCACTCCATTGGCAGTGACAGCATAGGTGTTCTCAATGCCGACAGCACCCAGTTCGGGATAGACCAGCTTGGGCTCGAAAGCGAAAGTCATGTTTTCTTCCAACCGGTAGTCGTTAAAGCCACGGGCAATAAACGGAAATTCATCCAGCTCGGTACCGACACCATGGCCAATAAATGACACCTGCGCCCCGGCGGCACCCATGAAGGCGTCCTTATGGCCCATGTCGCAGGCCAACTGGTAGCAACTGTCGTACAACTCCCCCCAGCTGGCTCCGGGCTTGGCCATCTCAGTCATATGCTGCAATACCTTGCGCATATCCTCGTAGCCTTTGGTCAATTTGTCCGGCAAGCCGCCAATACAGAAGGTGCGAGTCTGATCGCACAGATAACCATCGGCGGCACCGAGGAAATCGACGATGATCGGTTCCTGCTCACCAATCACCTTGCTACCGGCACCCTGCCCTACGGCGGGGGTCACACCGGGTCCGCCCAAGGGGGTATCACAAAAGGCCGGGGTTGAACTGGCGGAGCCGGAGAAGACGTGGCCACAATAGAATTCGGAGTTAAAAACACGCATCCGAGTAATCCCCTGATGGCCACTGAGACGGGCGGCATATTCCAGTTCAGCCTCCACTTGCAGATCGGTCATGCCGACGCGGATAATCTGGCGCGCTTTCTGATAGATCGCCTCTTCCTGATCAGCCGCCTTGCGCATCAGCGTCAGCTCGTAATCCGACTTGATCATCCGCACCAGACGCAACAGCGGCGTTACATCATGGATCGTCGCGTCGCCAAAGGGTTTGCTGAAACGTCGATACACCGCTACCGGCACCACATCGAGCTCCATCCCCATCTGCTGCGACATGGCGATGCCGTGATCAGCCAACACCGTCGGCAGATCGCGCGGGCTCTTCAGGGCAACAATCTGTTCCAGCTGTGATTCGGCCTGAGCGCGGGCCAGATCTTTGCGTACGCAATAAACCGGCTTGCCCTCACAGGGGATCAGCAACACCCCCTGTTGAATGGAACCGGTAAAATAGAACAGGTCAGCATTCTGCACCAACAACGCCAACTCCATCCCTTTTTCAACCATCAGCTTTTGCAAAGCCTGATAACGATTTACCAACTCGGTTTGCGGAGTTATCTGCACAATATCTTCCTTATTTGTAACTTCGGAGCAACTGAAAGCTAAGACCTTCCCCCCACCCTAGCCCTCCCCCACAAATCGGGGGGAGGGAATTTTAGCTCCTTCCCCGCTTGATGGGGAATAGGTTGGGATGGGGGTGATCGCGAAGCGATGTGTTGGTACTTATATTCATTCACAGGTTACGCAAATAGATCGTATTTTAATCTGCGCAAATTCTGCGGATACAAGTTTTTACAAAACAATCAGGCGGTTTCAACCTCTGCATCTTCAAGGTTCAAATCTGCAATCGCCATTTCGCGCAATTTGAATTTCTGGATCTTGCCGCTGGCAGTCATCGGATATTCATCGACAAACTTGACGTAGCGCGGAATCTTGTAATTGGCAATTCGACCATTGCAGAAGGATTTAACCTCCTCTTCACTGAGGCTGCTGCCATCCTTGACCTTGATTGCCGCCATCACCTGCTCGCCAAACTTGCGATCAGGAACACCATAGACCTGAACATCGGAGACCAGCGGATGGGTGTAGAGGAACTCTTCGATCTCGCGCGGGTAGATGTTTTCACCACCTCGGATAATCATGTTTTTGATGCGACCGGTGATTTTGCAGTAACCGTTTTCATCCATCACCGCCAAGTCACCGGAATGCAGCCAGCCCTCGTCATCAATAGCAGCGGCGGTCGCGTCCGGCATCTTGTAATAGCCCTTCATCACCAGATAACCGCGACTGCAGAGTTCGCCCTGCTTACCGGCCGGCAGGGTAGCACCGGTTTCGATATCGATTACTTTCACCTCAACATCGGGCAAAGCGCGGCCAACAGTGGCCACCCGCAATTCAACGGGATCATCGGTACGGGTCTGGGTGATCACCGGCGACGCTTCGGTCTGACCGTAAGCGATGGTGATCTCGGAAATATTCATATCACGAATCACTCGCTTCATCACCTCAATGGGACAGGGCGAACCGGCCATGATACCGGTACGTAAGCTGGTGAGATCGTACTGATCAAAACCGGGGAACTCCAACTCGGCGATAAACATGGTCGGCACACCGTGCAGGGCGGTACATTTTTCGGCAGCAACGGTTTTCAAAACGGCTTCGGGGGTAAAGGTTTCCACCGGCACCATGGTTGAACCATGAGTGACACAGGCCAACACACCGAGCACACAGCCGAAGCAATGGAAAAACGGCACCGGAATACACAGGCGATCCTGCTCGGTAAAGCGCATGCATTCACCGATATTGAAGCCGTTATTGACAATATTGTGGTGGGTGAGCATCACCCCTTTAGGGAAGCCGGTGGTTCCCGAGGTATATTGCATATTGATGACTTCGTTCTCATCCAGTGTCGCTTTTACTGCTGCCAGTTCGTCATCCGAGACCTGATCCGCCATGGCTTCAATGGCACTGAAACTGGACATCCCTTCAGGAGCCGTATCGCCAATGTAAACCACATTTTTCAAAAAGGGCAGTTCGGCGCAGTTCAACTCATCAATCACCGAACTTTTCAATTCGGGAACGACATCGTAGGTGGTTTCGATATAATCAGTGTCCTTGAAACCATCAACCAGAAAGAGCATTTTTGAATCGGATTGCTTCAATACGTAGTCCAGCTCAGTCGATTTATAACTGGTATTGACGGTTACCAGCACCGCACCGATTTTAGCCGTGGCAAACTGTAGAACCACCCATTCAGGAACATTGGTGGCCCAGACGGCAAGGTTGTCGCCTTTTTTCACGCCCATGGCCAACAGCCCTTTGGCAACCCGATCACACAGGGCATCAAACTGCTGATAGCTATAACGTAAGTTACGGTCGGGATAAACCAGGGCGTCGTTCTCAGAGAAACGTCGTGCCATCTCCTCAAGGATACCGCCAACGGTAAAGTGCAGTGCTTCGGCCATAGAATAAATCCTTCCAGAATATGCCGTGTTTAGCCAGGGCAAACTTTAGTTTATTTTCACTAACCTGCTGATAGTTAAAGAGTTTTTTGAATAACATAGGGGGTATGTTCAGTCAAACTAAAAAAAGTAATTCTGAACACACTTGATGATTCGACTATTGGGCGACAAACAGTAGAGCATAAAGGAGGCTAGTGCCGTTGTTTAGCGGCCACCATTCGCCGACATGAATTGACAATGGCCGAGGGGACATTGCGGCTTTTGGCCAGGGTACGGACATCTTTCTCATTCATCGTCGATAGAAAACGCATCGCTTTGGCGAGGGGGGTACGCGGATGACACACCAAGGCATGGCGAATTGCATAGCTCTTCAGCCATTCGCGGTTGAGCAGTACAATGCGAATAATCTCGTCGCTGGTACTGCGATTCTGGGTCAAAAACAGCACTTCACCCTCGGTAATCCGCGGGTTTTTCAGTACCGCACCACTGACCAGTTTATTGCTGTCCTTGACAAGGATGGTTCGCCATTCCTTATCACCGGTCATAGCCATTTTTATTTTTTCAGAGATATCCAGTTCAAGAACAATCTTCTGCTTGCTGATATTCTGAGTTTCTTCAAAATCAGCGGAGAAATCGATCAACTCTTCATCTAATTCCTCCTCACGATCGCTCTGCGCGTTTTCAGTATCAGCAAAATCGACCACCGGTTGACGAATCTGCTGTATCATCTCATCGCTGGCCTGCGGATTGTTCAATACCGCCGCGCACACCTGTGGCGGAAATGTGCGGCTAAAGGTCGCATCACAAAAGTAACTGAGGATTTCGTAATTGCAGTGACTGAAGACATGGATCCAGGTGGCATTATCGACGGCAGGATTGTTACGTAGCAGTATTAATGTACCCAATTCGTTGATCCGTGCCCGCGCCAGAAAATCGAGCAGCCGCGGGTGGTGATCTGCGCTCTTGAGGATGGGGCGCAGAGCATTGTTGGAGCTTTGGCGTAAAGTATCAAGAATTGCCGTTTTCAGAGCGGCATCGCCTTGAGCATAGAGCAAAAACTGCGCATAAACCCGATCAACCTCCGACATCGGCAATGTTCCCCGAGCGGCCTTCATTTTCTGAGCAGCGGAGGTCTGAGGAGAAAGGATCTGAGCGACTTCAGGGGAAATCTGAAGTCGCTCAGCAGCATTTGAAGACGTTTTTTGCAAAGATTACGATCCTATTCGTTACGTTCGGATAAAATTTTAGCCATCAGATTCGATGGCACCTCTTCATAATGGGAAAATTCCATGGTAAACAAGCCACGATCCGATGTCATGGAGCGCAGCTCCGGAGCATAACGCAACACCTCCGCCATCGGCACCTGGGCAGTGATCACCTGGCTGGCCGCTTGCGGTTCAACCCCTTGCACTTTACCACGGCGTGAATTCATGTCGCCGATCACATCGCCGACATAATCATCAGGGACCTGAATTTCCATCTTCATCATCGGTTCGAGCAGCACCGGCTTGGCTTGTTCCATCCCCTTTTTAAAACCCATGGAACCGGCGATTTTAAACGCCATCTCTGAAGAGTCCACCGAATGATGGGAACCATCAAACAGTGTCACCTTGATATCAACCACCGGGAAACCGCCAAGGATACCCTTTTGCATCGCTTCTTCGGCCCCCTTACCAACAGCCGGGATATATTGGCGTGGCACAACACCACCGACGATCTTATCAACAAACTCATAGCCACCCCCCGAAGGCAATGGTTCGATCTCCAACCAGACATCACCATATTGGCCACGACCGCCCGATTGTTTTTTATACTTGCTCTGCAACTTGGCAGACCCTTTAATTGTTTCGCGATACGGAACTTTGGGCAACTGCAATTCCACATCGACGTCGTACTTGCGTTTGAGTTTTTCTACTGCAACCTCGATATGGACTTGCCCCATGCCGGACAGAATCAAATCGTGGGTCTGTTCATCACGAGTGATCTTCAAGGTGGGATCCTCTTCGATCAATCGCTGCAAGCCGGTGTAAATTTTATCTTCATCATTCTTGCTGCATGCTTTGAGAGCAAATGAGATCACCGGCTTCAGTTGCAGCAAACTTTCGTAGACAACAGGATCGGAGGCACTGCACAAGGTATCGCCGGTGGTCGTCTGCTTTAATTTAGCCACGGCGACAATATCGCCGGCCACCGCTTTGTCGATGGGAACCTGCTTTTTGCCTTCCAGTTGATACAGTTGACCGATGCGCTCAGTTTCATCTTTGCTGGAGTTATAAACGGAGGAGTCTGAGTTAAGCACTCCGGAGTAGACACGAAACAGGGTCAGCTTACCGGTAAAGGGATCGCTGTTGGTTTTAAACACCATGGCCGAGAACGGCTCATCTTCTCTGGGTTTACGCTCAACAATATCGTCCTTACCGGGCAGGGTGCCGATCTGCATCCCCTTGTCCAGCGGCGACGGCAAACAGTGAACCACATAATCAAGCAGCTGGCGGACACCAATGTTGGCGGTAGCGCTACCACATAACACCGGCGTAAAGACACCGGTCAAGGTGCCCTCACGTAAACCATGTAAAATTTCTTCGCGCGACAGATCTTCCTCTTCGAGGTATTTTTCCATCAACTCGTCATCGGCATCGGCAACGGCTTCGAGCAACACCGTACGCAAACGCTGCGCTTCATCCTGATATTCTTCAGGGATCTCCCCTTCGGTGTAGGTCCCCTTTTCGTCAAACTGGAACAGGCGGGCTTTCATAGTGACCAGATCAATGATGCCGCGAAAATCTTTTTCCTCGCCGATAGGCATATTCACCAAAACACCACGGCTGCCCAACGTTTTTTCCATGTCGTCGACAGCGCGAAGGAAATCGGCGCGTTCGCGATCCATTTTATTGACAAAGGCGATGAGCGGAACTTCAAATTCCTGGCTCCAGCCCCATATTTTTTGAGTTTGTGCCTTCACGCCGGAGATGGCGGAGACAATCAGTACGGCACCACCGAGAATGCGCAGGCCGTTGCGGGTATCATGAAGAAAATTGGAATAACCAGGGGTATCAACAAGGTGCAGGCTGTGTTGCTTCCACTCACAGTTGTTAAGGCTGGAACTAATGGTGATCTGACGTTTAATCTCTTCGGGTTCAAAATCCATACTGGAGCTACCGTCATCAACTTTACCGAGACGGTCGGTCATGCCGGTATTAAACAACATGGCCTCAACAAGGGAGGTCTTACCCGCCCCTCCATGAGCAACAATTCCCAGATTTCTCAAGTTCGCAGTGTCGTACTTTCCCATGACTACCCCTTTCATAACATTAGTTGAAGGACTACATCACAATGTTTCCGGAACAGAACCAACAGCTTGAGTTTACACCCTATTGAATAAATTGAAATTATTTGACGCCGAATCAGGCCGGCACCTCTGCCTTGTTCAGTTGATAGATAAGCAACAGCCCATCCAAGGTCAACAACGGGTCAACGCTATCTATGGTCTCCGAGGCCTGGGCGATCTGTTCTGCAAGCCCGCCGGTGGCCACCACCAGCGGTTCAGTACTCACTTCCTGCTTCATCCTTTTTACGATACCATCGACCAGCCCGGCATAACCAAACAATAATCCAGCCTGCATGCTGTTAACGGTATTCTTGGCCACCACCAGTGGTGGTTGACAAATCTCGACCCGTGGTAACTTACTGGCCTGTTCATGCAATGCGTCAGCTGAAATACCCAACCCCGGGGCGATGGCTCCACCCTGATATTCGCCTTGATCACAAATATAATCAAAGGTGGTCGCCGTACCAAAATCAACCACAATCAGACTGCGCTGAAACTTCTTAAATGCGGCAACACCATTGACAATCCGGTCGGCTCCCACTTCATGGGGATTATCGTATTTGATCGGCATGCCGGTTTTCAAACCGGGTCCAACAATATAGGGGGATACATTGAAGTACTTGCGACACATGCGACTTAACGCATCAAGCAGTGGCGGCACCACACAGGAAACAATCACTGCGGAGATTCCAGACATATCAAAATCCGAAAAGGTCAGCAAGTCATTCAGCAGCATGCCGTACTCATCGTCCGTACGCGATATATCAGTACGAACCCGCCAACTGTGCAGCAGGGTCTGTTCTTCATACAGACCGAGGACGGTATTGGTGTTTCCTACATCGATAACCAGTAACATGGTGAAGAGAACTCCTTAAAAAATAAAACGGCTGCGTAAATAACGAACCGTGTAAAATTCAATTCAACGGCGTCACATCGCCGGCATAGATCTCCTGACGACCTCCGCCCTGCAGATCGAGTAGCAGGGCGCCATCCTCGGCCAGTCCGGCGACATCACCGACAAAAATCTGGCCACCGCAATCGACCTCAACCGTGCGCCCAAGCAGTTCAAATAGCGCTTCCCAAGCCAGACGGATCGGCACAAAGCCCTGACGCAAAAACAGCTGATAAAGCTCATCGAGTTGACGCAACAACTGTTGGGCAAACTCTAATCGACACACCGGCTGACCGGTGTGCAACAGTAACGAGGTCGCCGGATAACGCAGATCGTCGGGAAACTGATCGGCGGTCATATTGAGGTTAACGCCAATCCCCAGCACCACATGGTGGACACCCTCCATCTCAGCACTGAGTTCATTGAGCAATCCGGCAATCTTACGACCATCGAGGAGAATGTCGTTGGGCCATTTAACGGTCACCTTGACACCGGTGACCTGTTCAATGGTTCGCGCCACCGCCACGGCCGACAAAAAAGTTAACTGGGCCGCCTGGGTCGGCAACATCCGCGGACGCAACACAATCGAAGTGTAGAGATTAACCCCGGCAGGCGAGCTCCAGCGCCGCCCCATCCGCCCACGTCCGGCACTCTGGCTGTCGGCGATCACCACCGTCCCTTCCAGCGCCCCATGCTCAGCCAATTCCTGAGCACGAACGTTGGTTGAATCTGTTTCGGTAAAGTACTCAACGCGCTGACCGATACAACGGGTATCCAATCCGGCTTGTACCGCCGCAGGCAATAACAGATCCGGCTGAGACAACAGGTGATAACCACGGGAGGGAACCGCCTCAATGGTGTAGCCGAGTTCGCGCAATTGGCTGATATGCTTCCAGATTGCTGCACGACTGACCCCGAGGCGCTGACTGATGTCCTCACCCGACAAAAATACATCTCCCGCCCCCAGAAACAGGGCCAATATCTGTTCGCGCAAGCTGGTTTCAGCCATGCGATCTCCTTTATTGAAACAACATCGAGATATCGACAGCTCGACTGGAATGGGTCAGAGCACCAACCGAGATCAGGTTCACTCCGGTTTTAGCAATATCATTCACCGTCTCCAGATTGACGCCACCCGAGCCTTCGGCCACGGCACGACCATCAATCAACTCAACGGCCTGACGCATGGTCTCAAGATCCATGTTATCGAGCATGATGATATCCGCACCGGCGTCCAACGCCTCCTGGACATCAGCCATATTCTCTGTCTCCACCTCAATTTTCAATGTATGGGGAGCACGCTTCTTCGCCCCGGCGACGGCGGCAGTGATCCCGCCTGCCGCAGCAATATGATTTTCCTTGATCAACACCCCGTCATACAGAGAGGTGCGATGGTTCTGACCACCGCCCATGCGCACCGAGTACTTATCCAGAACCCGCAGTCCAGGCATCGTCTTGCGGGTATCGACAATCACCGCCCCGGTTCCGGCAACAGCGGCAACAAATAGCGAGGTATGGCTGGCGATACCACTCATGCGTTGAATCAGGTTGAGGGCCACGCGTTCCCCCTGTAGCAGCATGTGAGCATCGCCTTTGATCCAGGCCAGAACGTCGCCGCGCTTAATCGGCTCGCCATCCTCTTTGAGTGCTTCGAAAGCCACCGTCGGGTCCAGCTGAGCAAAAACACGCCGGGCAACATCGATGCCGGCGAGAATAAAATCCTCTTTGGCCACCAATTGAGCACGGGCGGGTGTCGCCACCGGTACCGTTGAAAGTGTGGTGATATCTCCAGAACCGATATCTTCCTGCAGGGCGGATTGAATTATACGATCAATTTCAAACACGGTTTAAGTCTCCATAACATATTGATAATGCTGTTTTCATATCATATTTATCGTTGATCAGGCAATCGGAAAACCGCCGACAATGACAAACGTAAAACGGATGAACATTGCCGTAGAATATGATAAATATGAAATCTTGATAAGTATGACAATCTAGCAACAACAGATAAGTTGGCTCTGCAAAAAAATCATTCTGCATGACATCGCGTTTTTCGAGGACAAAAAAATCCATCGTGGATGTCGATTTCTCGAAAAAACCGCTGCACCGCCACAGGTGCGGACTTTATTGCGACGCCATCAAGTATAACTTCCACAGGAGAATACGGTGAAACAAAAAAAATCTATCCACACATGGCTGACATTATTCGCCATGATCATCGTCCTGCCCATTGCCAGCGGCTGCGTGAGTAAAAACGCCTACCAGCAACAACTCGACCAGAGTAATTCACTACGTGCCGATCTGTTCGAAACCAGCCGTAAACTTGCCGACCTGCAGATCGAACAACAGAATCTGCAACAACAGTTGGCAGAAAGTCTGGATCAAAACAATACTTTGAACCAACAAAATATTGAAGCGCTGGCAGAGATCGACCGCCAGGCCAATATCTATATGGCGCGCAAACAGCAGACGATCGAGCAGATCAGCCAGTTACAACAACAGCAACAGACCCTGCAAAAGGAACAACAACTCCAGCAACAACGCTATCAAGAGCTTGAGAGCAACAAAGAGCAACTTGAACAGGTGAGCAGTGAGCAGTCCGGGGAGATCTCCTCTTTACAGCAAGAACTGGAACATGAGCGGATTGCCCGCCAAGCCCGCCTGGCTAAACTTTCTAAAACCTATAATACCCTGGTCGCCAGCCTCGAAGAGGAGATTCAGCGCGGCGAGGTAACCATCAGCCAACTCAAGGGCAAGCTGTCCGTTAACCTGGTCGAAAAGATTCTGTTTGCCTCCGGCTCTGCGGATCTGACTTCGGCCGGCACAAAGGTGATCCAGCAGGTCGGTAATGTATTAAAACAGGTGGACGATAAAAATATCCGCGTCGAAGGACATACGGACAACCTGCGCATCAGTAAGAGTTTACAGGGCAAATTCCCCAGCAACTGGGAGTTATCCGCCGCTCGTGCCGCCAATGTTGTCCGCTTCTTGCAACGTGAAGTGGGCATAGCAGGAACAAAACTGGAGATCGGTGCTTACGGTCCCTTCCGTCCGGTTGCCGACAACGCCAGCGTCGAAGGTCGAGCCCAAAACCGCCGCATCCAGATCGTGTTGGTTCCCAACACTTAAAGATGGCTACACCATCATCAGGGGTTCAGTTCCCGCCAGACCTTCAACCACGATTTTTCCAGGTTGAGTCCGGCAACACTGTGTTCCGGGCGGGGCTGGGCGACAAAACGGATCACATCCAGCTGACAGTGTTCAACGGCGGCAAGGGACTGTTTAATCGGGGCATTCAGACTCAGTTCGACCGCCCCGTCATGGAAGAAACCCAGCGCTTCTCCACGCCGATAGAAGATCATCGCCACCTTAGATTCGACATGGAGTCGCAGACAACCACTGAATCCCGTCGCCTCAAGATAACTCAACAGGCGATCGACATCGACCAGGGTCATGGCTTGATGTTCGAACTCCACCTTCCCTTCACAGGTTTTACGTATCAGAGCAGCCAAACGTTGATCCAGTCGATAGATCGCCAACTGACAGGGTTCCCCCTGGATCATACGAAAAATCTGCTCAACAGCCTGCTCGCCCGCCAAGTGGTCGGAACCGGTCATCCACAATGCCGCCGATATTTTACCCTCTTCGTAGCAGATAATCCCATGGCTGATTTCACCATCGAAAGACAAATAGCCACTAAAGCTGTTGCTGCACAACTTGAGCAGAGCGTCGGGCATTTTCAAACGCGAGGGGTCAAGATTCTCCTTGACGGTCTTACCGCGGGGCAACACGAACATAGTTTCACCTCAATAATGAAATAAGTCTCTTGGATTTCAGCATCCACCACGGTCGTTACATTGTCAAGTCGTGCTGCAATGTCTCCCACTGCTGGTACAACTGCTCAAGAATCTCGCTGATCTCGATATGTTGTTTCGACATGGCCGAAAAACGCTCGCTATCCTGATAAAGCTCCGGATCGGCCATCTCCTGTTCAAAATCGGCCTGTTGCTGCTCTGTTTTCTCAATCTGACCTTCAAGCTGCTGTAGCTGCTTTTCCAATTTACGCTGAAGCCGCTGCTCCTCTTTGCGTCGTGCATGTTCCTGTTTACGCTGTTCTTTGTCATTACTCCCCGCGCTGACAATCTTGTTTGCAATATGTTCAACCCGCTGCTCGGCATGATCGCTACAGCCCTCGGCCTGTTTACTGCGCAAGAAATCAGCATAGTTGCCGGGATGGGATTCGATATGCCCCTTGCCGACATCGATGATCCGGCTGGCCAAAGCATCAACAAAATAACGATCATGAGAAACAAACACCAGGGTTCCCGTGTAGCTTTTCAAGGCTTGCAGCAACACGTCCTTGGACTGCAAGTCGAGATGGTTGGTCGGCTCATCCAAAAGCATCAGATTGGCCGGCCGCAACAGCAAGATCGCCAGCGCCAACCGATTGCGTTCACCACCGGACAAAACCGACACACGCTTGTGAACATCGTCGCCGCTGAACAAAAAGGTGCCGAGCACATCACGCAACTTAGGCACCATCGCCACCGGCGAGCCTGCCGTAATCTCCTCCAGCACCGTGCGCTTCGGATTGAGAATCTGGGCTTGGTCCTGAGCGAAATAGGCCAGCTCAAGATTATGGCCTTCCTTGCGCTCACCATCGCTTGGCTGTTCGATCCCCGCCAGCAACCGCATCAAAGTCGATTTACCGGCGCCGTTGGCACCGACCAGGGCAATGCGCTCTTCGCGATTGACCGTCAGATCCACGCCACTGAGCACCTGATGCTCACCATAACGTTGACCGGCCTGGTTCAATTCCAGCAGTTCCTTGCCGCCGCGCGACGGCTGCGGGAAGGTGAAGGCAATTTTTTTGCGCTGCGGCGGGATCTGTATCCGCTCAATCTTCTCCAACTGGCGAACTCGACTTTGCACCTGACTGGCTTTATTGGCCTGATAACGAAAACGGCTGATGAAGGCCTCAATCCGTTCAATCTCTTCATCCTGACGCTGTTTCTCGGCGCGCAACGCCGCCACGCGCCGATCCCGCTCTTTAAGATACAAGGTGTAGTTGCCGGGATATTCGGTGAGATCACCATTCCAGACCTCGACAATCCGCTGCACGACTTGGTCCATAAAATAGCGATCGTGCGAAACCAGCACCACGGAAAACGGATAGTTACTCAGATAGTTTTCCAGCCAGTCGCGAGCAGGCAGGTCGAGGTGGTTGGTCGGCTCATCCAGTAGCAACAGATTGGGCCGTTGCAACAGCAAGCGTGCCAGGGCAATCCGCATCTGCCAACCACCGGAGAACTGTTCACAGGGTTTCTGCCAATCCTCCTCGCTGAAACCGAGGCCATGTAGCACCCGGGCAATATCGGCCTCCAGGGTAAAACCGCCACGCAAACTATAAAGATCCTGTAGATGCGCATAGCGCTCCAGATCCTTTTCATCGGCACTTGCTGAAATCTTACCTTCCAACTGTTCAATCTCTTCCGCCATGTCCAGCAACTCAGAACAGGCACTACGCACCTCTTCAAACAGACTGCTGCCCTGATAACTGAGACCATCCTGCGGCAGGTAACCAAAGGTAGTGCCACGGGCGACAATCACATCGCCCTTGTCGCAGGTGTTTAACCCACACAACAGTTTAAGCAGGGTTGACTTTCCGGCACCGTTTTCACCGCACAAACCGACACGTGCACCGGGACGAATATGCCAATTAACATTGTTGAAAATTTTACGGCCGGAAAAATCGACCTCGACATTTTTTAATTGCAACATGACTGATGAAACTTTCGATTAAGTAAACTATTGAATAACGAACAAATATCGTAACTATCAGCATAACGGTAAATACTCTGGCGACGCCCATGGAAAGGGTATCTACCGCCCGGATGGCGGCAGTTAAGTGCCCATGGATGGGCTTGACGTCCCTTGGAATGGGCGTTGCCAGAGTATCGGGCTGAATATTCAGTATGGGTCATTCTCGCACCCGGCCCCGCAACTGCTTAGTCTTGCCGCGTTGGGTTTTACGATCCACCCGCTTCTTCCGCGCATTTTTGGACGGTTTGGTCGCCGTTCGTTTTTTTTCCGTTTTGGTGGCTCGTTGCAACAGCTGTTGCAAACGTTGATAAGCATCGGCTCGATTCAACTCCTGGCTGCGATACTGTTGCGCCTTGATGGTCACCACACCATGTTGACTGATACGATGATCCGCAGTTTGCAACAAACGCTGCTTAATCTGTTCAGGCAACGAGGAGCGATGAATATCGAATGTTAAAACAACCGCCGTGGACACCTTGTTGACATTCTGCCCACCTGAACCCTGGGCACGAATAGCACGCCACTGCAACTGACTGTCATCGATAACAATTTGAGATGTAATACGCATGAGAACCAGCCTTTAAGCAGTTTTCTTGTCAAAACAGTAGAGCAGTAACAAGCAGTCAACCCACACAATACGAGGAAGGCGTCACAAGCAGTTCATCGCTAAATAGATACCCCGCTCATGATGAAATATCATCTATCAAGTTACGCGGGCCGCAAGGGATCAGGCCCGTCCTCGCAGCTCGGTCTGCTACGCAGTGCGCACCCTGAAACCGTTGTATGCCACGATTGGTTTCTTTTGTTTAAAAAGCCATTTTTGCTTACTTTTTGGGGCTTGGCAAAAAGCACGTCGCCGGCGGGGCGAGTCCCGCGAACTTGACCTTGGTTTTAAGAGCTTTTAGATCAACGGTTGTCGGGTTACGCTCCGCTAACCCGACCTAAATCATTGCATTCGGCAGCGACAAACGGGAAACACAGTGTAAAACAGCACAGATTCACAGCCCGTAAGTATCTACAATCATACAAATACGACCCGACATCGGCTTAAATACGCCGCGATGTCGAATGAAATCCCCGTCGCGACGAGCTAGGCTGTATCCAAAAGAAAGACACACAGTTTCTCTCACCCCGAAAGGAGCCTCATCATGCGTCATCATACTTTATTTCTGTTAGCGACCGTCGTACTCGTCAGCAGCTTCACCTCAACCTCATTCGCCAAAGATCGTGATCGTGATAATCGCCACGACAAAAAAATTCATATTGTCGAGCAGATCGTGCAGGATCGCCATCATGGCAACAACTACCGTTCGGACCATCACCATCAGAAACAACTGAAAATAGCCAAACAACAACGTCGAATAGCAAAGCAACAGCGCAAGATCATCAAGCAGCAGCGTAAAATTGCCAAGCTGCAGCAGCGTCGCCATCAACAGCGACTGGCCCGTCATTACTATAATGACTCAAACTATCGCCAACGGGAACACCGTGATTACAGGCGCTGGGCTACCAATAACCACAACCCGCTACGCCACAGCTATCCACAAGTGGTGATCCCGGTTCCGCTTCCACCACTGCCGCGCATCGTACTCCACTTTCCCTGGTAGTCAATAATACAATGCCACTGGCGGCTCCTGAAGAGCCGCCAGTTGTTCGCGTAACTGCAACAGATGCTCCCCCCAGTAGTGCATGGTATTAAACCACGGGAAGTGGATAGGAAAAGTCGGATCTTCCCAACGCTCGGCCAACCAGGCACTGTAATGGAGCATACGCAATGAACGCAGGGCCTCAATCAAGCGCAACTGCGTCACCGGAAACTCATAAAATTCACTGTAGCCCGCCTCCAACTCTGCCAATTGTGCCGTCTGTCGAGCACGATCCCCCGACAACATCATCCACAAATCCTGAATCGCCGGTGCCATGCGCGCGTCATCAAAATCAACAAAATGGGGAGCATTATCGCGCCAGAGGATATTACCGGTATGGCAGTCACCGTGAGTACGGATCATTTTAAGATCAGGCACAGCAGTCATGATCTCATCGATCCCCTGTAGCAGATCGTGGGTGATCACCCGATACGACTCCTGGTATTCAACAGGAATGAAGCGTTCGCGCAGCAGTTCGACACTCTCATAGCCGAAACTGCGGCTATCCAACGTCGGTCGATGCTCAAAGTTACGTTGGGCGCCAATGCGATGAATCCGCCCCATCAACCGTCCCAGGATCAACAGATTGTCCAGGTTGTCCAGTTCCGGCGCATGTCCCCCCTGGCGCGGATAGAGGGCAAAACGAAACTTACCGTAGTGAAACAGGCTTTGGACATCACCGTTTACCCAGGGGGCGACCACCGGCAATTCATGGTCAACCAACTCAAAACAAAACTGATGTTCTTCGAGAATCTGCGCATCGCTCCAACGCTGTGGGCGGTAAAATTTAGCGATAAGCGGTTGTTGCTCATCGATTCCCACCTGATAAACGCGATTCTCATAGCTGTTGAGGGCAAAGGTACGGCAGTCACATAAAAAACCCTGGCTCTCCACGGCATCCATAATAAAACCGGGAGTCAGAGTGTCGAAGGGGTGTTGATCTGCTGTCATAGTGGTAACGGATTCCCATTGTTTTAAGCAAAAAATAATGCGTTATAGTAACATGAATAACCAGATTACCCAGCCCTCTAAAACACGTAACCGAGAAGATCATTGACACTACCAGTCAACGGACTCTAATCTGGCAATATATCAACGGATTAACGGCATTAATCCTCACTCCTGGAGAGATAATGGATTTTTCCCAACTGCTCGACGCTGAAAAACTGATACCACGTATTCTTGATCTGCTGTTTCTTTACGGACCGAAACTACTGGCAGCCATCGCCATCTTTATCCTCGGTCGCTGGCTGGCCAAACTGGTGCGCAGCACGGTTCAGCGCATTCTTAAAAAGAGCAAGGTCGATGAACTGCTGATCTCATTCGTTGGCAGTCTCAGCTACATGGCAATGCTGGCCATGGTCATTATTGCCGCTCTTAACCAGTTGGGGATTCAAACCACCTCGTTTGTCGCTATCGTCGGTGCCGCCGGTCTGGCCATCGGTCTAGCGTTACAGGGTGCGCTGTCCAACTTTGCCGCCGGGGTGTTGATGATCATCTTCCGCCCCTTCCAGAACGACGACTACATTGAGGGGGGAGGGGTTTCCGGCGTTGTCAAACATATCCAGATTTTCACCACCGAGCTGCTGACCCCGGACAACAAACTGGTGATTATTCCCAACTCCAACATGATGAGTGGCAACATCATCAACTACTCGGCCAACAAAACACGGCGTCTCGATCTGGTGATCGGCGTTGGTTACGATGATGACCTGAGTAAAGTCAAACAGGTTTTGCAGGACATTATCGACAATGAACCACGCTGCCTGAAAAAACCGCAGCCTACTATCGCCGTTTCCGAGTTGGCCGACAGTTGCGTTAACCTGGTGGTCAGGCCGTGGATTAAAACCGAGGATTACTGGGATCTCTATTTTCATCTAACCGAAACCATCAAGCTCCGTTTTGATGACGAAGAGATCAGCATCCCCTACCCGCAACATGATGTTCACATGATTAAAGCTGCAGAATAAAAACAACATCGGCCCGCCAATTCGGCGGGCCGATCTCTTATCATCATTCGATATGCAGGGCGACGAGCAATGGCCGCCCCAGCTGACCGCCGAGCTTAATCACCCTCCTCTTTCGGACTGTAATGCCGCTTTAGCCAATGGCTCAGACCATCGAGACCGGGAAACAACACCCGCTCGGTAATATTGGCCTGATCCAGCTTGTCCCGCACTTCCCATTTAAGCGCCGCCGGAATCACAATCTTTTGCCACAGTTGCGGGTGAACATCCAGCCATTGATCCACCGGACAGCAGACATCGGGCATGATGGAGAACATGCCATACTGATTGACAATGCGGTCATCAATGGAGGGCGGTTCGACAAACAACAGATAGTTTTCCTCACCGAGCTGAGGCAATTCATTCAGAGAACTGACACACTCACTGAGCATCCCGATGGTGAACACATTGGCTCCCTCTTCGTCGAGCTTTTGCCGAAGAGCCTGCGGCAATTTCTGGTGAGCGAGCAGATAATTAACCGACCAGATCACGCCATCACAATCAAATTGCTCAATATCGGCCGTGGCAAAATGGAGGGCAACATACGGTGAATAGGTCCAATCCATCAGTCGGGTCGGCAAACCGTGATGTTGGGCCAGGGCCAGCCAGTGCCACACCGAATCGCGCTCAACCATACTGCGATGGGCATATTTCTTAAAATTGCGAAGCAGATGCCGCTCCAGATTGCTGTAATCGCCACCCAGCCGCATCAGGGTCGTCGCCAGGGGATAGGACACATCGGACAAACCACGAAACGCCAACCGCGAGCGGAAACGTCCGATCTGACCATCCCAGGACTCGGCAAACAGCAGGTTCTGAAGATCGCCCCAATTCTGTGCATAAACCGTCGGCATCGTCACCTCCTCGCGTGTGGTTACCATAACAGTTTAACAGCTTATTTCAGATGTGATAAGAATTGGATTGCAATGGAAAAAATGGAGTGGGCGTTGCTTGGATGAGCGAAAATCGGGAATCCCTTTCATTTTGACCACTCAAGGCAATTAGTCTACACTCACCAGCAGCCCCATTTTGTCGGGCTCATTGCGTTAATCACATAGGAGAAAAACGATGACTATCCGATTGACAATTCTTTGTGAAAATTCAGTAGGTCGCCCCTTTGGTCTTCTTGGCGAACACGGTTTCGCCTGCTATGTGGAAACGCCAGATGGCAATTACCTTTTCGACACGGGCCAGGGTCAGACTCTGGTCTGTAACGCCCGTTATCTGGATAAAGACCTGTCAAACATTAAGGCTTTGCTCCTTAGCCACGGACACTATGATCATACCGGTGGCCTACCGCAGGTTCTGGAAGGTTGCGACGATTTAGATGTCTACGCTCATCCGGATATTTTTGCTAATCGTTATTGGGAGATTGAAGGGAAACGGCACTATCTTGGTATCCCCTATCGACGGGAATATCTTGAATGTCTTGGGGCAAATTTTCAGTTACACAGAGAGCTGGTCGAAATTGGTCCGGGAGTTTTTTTGACTGGTGAGATCCCACGCAACAGTGCTTTTGAAAAAGGTGATATTCAACAATGGGCAGTTACCGAGACAGGTGAGATTCAGAAGCCGGATCCATTGTTGGATGATCTGTCTATGGTGATTGCATCGTCGAAGGGGTTAATTATCGTTCTTGGCTGTGCCCACGCTGGACTGGTTAATATTATTGAATATGTTACGCAGAAGTTTGCTGGCGAGAAAATTTATGCTGTGGTCGGTGGAACACACCTTGGGTTTTCCAGTGATGATCAATTTGAAGAAACCCTCAAAGTATTAGATCAATATCAAATTGAAAAAATTGGTGTTTCCCACTGTACTGGGTTGCCTAAGGCAGCGCAGCTCGCTTCCCGACTTAAAGAGAGGTTTTTCTTTGGAAATGCAGGGACAGTTCTTAAGGTTTGATACGGAAACGTACGACTTAATCTGATCCTGACTTTTCACCGATCAGGGCGATTCTGAATGTTTTTACTCGAAAGAAAGGGGCTAACTTGACAAACTGACTATCCCCGCGACCCACTGCAATAAAAAAAGGCCGGAAGCGATGCTTCCGGCCCATATCGTTAACGATCTCTTTAAGCTTGTCTGTTTAACCCTGTTGCTGCTTGAGCAGGTAACGTCCCACCCAGTTCTTGGCAAACTGAAACGCCGTCCGCCCGCAGCGTTTACTCTTATCGCGCGACCACTCAATGGCCTCACATTCCAGATCTGCGCACCATGGGATGTCTACATTACGTTCGCGGGAAAAGCGCTCGACACACAAGCGTACGGCATCGATATAGCGTTCCTGGGTAAAGACATGGAATGGAATCCACAGACCAAAGCGATCCGACAGCGAAACCTTTTCCTCCATCGCCTCGCTCTGCTGCAACTCCCCTTTGACATATTTACCACCGAGGTGATCACTCTCGTATTCGGGTAACAAGTAGCGGCGGTTCGAGGTAACATAGATCAGCACATTTTCCGGTGCCGAGTAAACGGAACCGTCCAGAGCACTTTTCAGCATTTTGTAGCTGAGTTCCCCAACTTCAAAGGTCAAATCATCGCACAGCAGGATAAAACGATAGGGCTCGTTTTCAACGGCGGCAAAGATCTCGGACAGGTAGATCAGATCCTCTTTCTCCACTTGGATAATCCGCATGCCCTGATCGGCAAACTCGTTGAGCAGCGCCTTGACAATGGAGGACTTACCAGTGCCGCGTGAGCCCCACAGCAGCGAATTATTAGCTGGCAGACCGGCAATAAACTGCTTTGTGTTGTTGATCATAATCTCTTTTTGCTCTTCCACTCCCAGCAATTCTTCCAGCCGGGTCGTGTCGGTCACCTTGACCGGCTCAAGAAAACCGGAGAAGGAATGACGCCGCCAGTTGGCCGCATGACAGCACGCCCAATCCACGGCATTGACCGGTTTGGGAAGCAATTGCTCAACGGAACTGAGGACACGCTCAAGCTGTTCAATAACCTCGGGCTTTAAATTCATCATTTTACTCTCTCTTTACAACATTCGCATGAAATGCTAGGAGCCTGTCGGGATAATTTAATTAGTCGCCTTGTATACGTGACCTGTCACCAACTGTCAAATGTAAAAGGACTCACCAAAACAGGGTTATGAAAAAAATAACCTCAAAACTCCAACCACTAACGCCGGTTGGTTATTTAAAGGGAGTGCCGCTGACACAGAGAAGTAGAACAAAGCTCGGCAAAAATCAAACATCAGGTATAAACCGGGCGACGGCCCGAGGAATATCATCCAGCCGAACATTGCCGAACGCCAGCCGCAAATAGCCCTCCAGTCCGGGACCAAACACTTCGCCAGGCAGACAGATCACATTGGCTTCATCAGCCAGTCTGCGCGCCGCCTGACGCCCCATCAACTGCGGCCAGGGATGGCGCACCCAGGCAAAGAAGGCGCCACTGGCACACAGGGTAAACGGATTGCCCGGTTTACAAAACAGTTGTCGAAACAGATCATGACGCTGCTGCATCATCTGCGCATTGTCATTCACCCAATCATCGAGGTGGTCACAACCGTAGGCGACGGCATGCTGGGTGATTCGGGGCTGACACACCACCATGCTATCCTGCACCTTTAACGCCTGTTGAATCAGTTCCTCACCAGCAACCAGCGCCCCGGCACGGTAGCCGGTCAAGGCAAAGGTTTTACCGAAGGAGGCGATATGAATGAAATTTTGCGGCCACTCCGGCTTGGCAAACAAGCCATGAGGCGGTTGATCCGTGGGGAGAAAGGCGTTGTAGGTTTCATCGAGGATCAAAGCGATGTTGTGGGCGCTGGCCAACTGATATAACTCGTCGATCAACGCCGGAGGCAAGATCGCCCCGGTCGGATTGCTCGGTGTCACCAGCAGGATCGCCCGGGTTTTGGCCGTAATCGCTCGCTCAATAGCCTGCGGATCGGGCAAGCCACCATGTTCGTCAAACGCCACATAACGCGGCACAATCCCCAGGGCGTCCATCCCCATGGGATGATCGAAATAGGCCGGCAGTTGCACCACCACCTCGTCACCGGACTGGCACAGGGTCATCATCGCCAACCAAAATGCCTGACTGGCACCAATGGTCAGGCAGATCTTCCCGGCGGCGGGTGCCGCACCATAGCGACGTTGATACCAGCGACTGACACTACTGCGCACCTCGGTCAAGCCCTCATCAGGCGAATAGATGGCTACGGCGGGATCGACCATCCGTTGTTGCAGATGGCTGATCAACGACGGATGGGGTGGATAATCTGGGATAGCCTGACACAGGTCGACCAGCGGTTTTCCCGCTGGAAACTGACGCCCGGCAATCCAGCTTTTTACTTCGGTGATCGGCGGATAGGTCACCTCCTGCAATCGTGATGAGAGCTTCATCACTTCACCGCTGACAACTGGATAAACTCGGTCAACAACCGACAGACACTGACCAGATCGTCAACGCGGATAAATTCATCAACGGAATGCACCTGCTGCATGCCGGTAGCCAGATTGGCGATTTCAATCCCCTGCTGATTAAACACGTTGGCATCGCTGCCGCCACCAGATTTCCCCACCTCCAGGCGCTGATCGAGATCCGCTGCCGCCTGACGCAGACGCTGCAATACCACCGCTTCAGGAGCGACATTCATCAGCGGGTAATCCGCCATCACCTCCAGCTGTACTTTAGCCCGGATACGTTGACCGCGGATCTCCACCTCACTCGCCTCAACCGCATCGTGTAGACACTGTTGCATATGTTCGGTCTGACGCTGTAGGCGCTCGGCATCAAAGCTGCGGGCCTCCCCCATCATTTGCACCATGCGTGGGATGATATTGGTCGCCTGACCGCCGTTTATCACACCGATGTTGGCGGTGGTCTCACCATCAATGCGACCCAGCTTCATCTGCGCAATAGCCTGGGCAGCCACCTGAATAGCAGAGATGCCATGTTCCGGATCCAGCCCGGCATGGGCTTCCAGCCCCTCGACAACAAAACGTAACTTGTTGGCACAGGGTGCTTTACGGGCCACCATTCCCACTCCCGACGTGTCCAGCACCAAACCACGGCGAGCCTTCAAACTCGTATAATCAAGATGCTTTGCACCCAGCAATCCCACCTCTTCACAAACGGTGACCACCACCTCCAGCGGTGGATAAGGGAGATCATTTTCATGCAGAGTCTCAATCGCTTCAATGATCTGGGCGATACCCGACTTATCGTCGGCACCAAGGATTGTCGCCCCGGCGCTACGGAACACGCCATCGTTGAGAATCGGTTCAACCCCTTGCGCGGGTGAAACCGTATCCATATGAGCAGACAGCAACAGCACTTCGCTTCCGCCGTCCCGGCTAGGAAAACGAGCTATAATATTCCCCGATTCAGAGCCAATCTTCGCTCCGCACGCGTCCACCACAACGTCGGCACCAAGAGCCTTGAAACGTTGCTGTAAATATCGGGAAATTTCCCCTTCATGGAAGGAGGGACTGGCAATCGCTGCCAATCGGGAGAATTCGACACACAAACGATCAATATTAATCATACAATTCTTTCCTCAATTTTTTCGTAACTATTCAGCATAACCGTAGATGCGCTGGGGACGCCCATGGAAAGGGTATCTGCCGCCCGAATGGCGGCAGTTAAGTGCCCATGGATGGGCTTGACACGTCCCTTGGAATGGGCGTCGCCAGCGTATCGGGCTGAATAATTACATTTTTTCATTCATAGTTCCGCCATCGCATAGCAGGCACCGGTCAAGCCCAACAGCCTGCTGGACAATATCGCGAAAAAGCTGATATGATGAGCGGATTAGCCCAGTTTCGATCGTCGTCAATACACATCAAAAGATGGATGTTCACTCTATGTCTCACCATCGCCACAACCGCTACCGGTCCACAACCACAACCCGCCGCCAACGCAAGCAGAATACGATGTTATTCCTGATTCTGGCAAGTGCTGCGCTAGTCATTTTCTTTCTTGTTCGCACCAGCGAGCCCGACCGCATCGCTTCACAGCCCGACTCAGCCATTCCTGCCCCAACGGCTTTTCGCGAACCTGCACCGGAACAGGTGATACAGATTCAGCGCGAAACCATCTGTCAGGCCGTTCAGCCCGGTGACACCATCACCGCCATCCTCGGTCACTATTTTTCCCCTTCCGAGATTCTGGTGATCGCCCGCGAAAGTCAAAACGTATTCCCACTCTGCAACCTGTGCGCCGGGCACCCGTACCGGATTGAGATTGAAAACGAAAACTTTGTCAGTTTTTATTACGATATCAACCGGGAAGACCAGTTGATCATCCACCAGGAGCAGGGGGAATTTTCTATTGAGCGTCAGCCAATCCCCTATACGGTTGAGGTGGAAGCCATTGGCGGCGTTATCAACTCCAGCCTGTTTAGCACCGTTGCGAGGCTTGGCGAGTCTTCGGAGTTGGCTGCAGAATTGATGAACATTTTTGCTTGGGATATCGACTTTATCCGCGACATTCGCCAAGGCGACTACTTTACCGCGCTGGTAGAAAAACGCTACCGCGACGGCAATCTAGCCGGGTACGGCAACCTGCTGGCTGCTGAATTCAACAATAACAATCAAAGCTTTTTTGCTTTCCACTTCGACAATGGCGTCAGCGACAGCGGCTATTTCAATGAGGACGGCAAGAGTCTGCGCAAAGCGTTTTTAAAGGCTCCACTGTCCTACACCCGCATCTCATCGGGCTACACCAAGCGCCGCTTTCATCCGGTGCTCAACAGGTGGAAGCCTCACTTGGCCATCGACTACGCCGCACCTACCGGCACCCCGATCAAGGCCGTAGCCGATGGCACCATCACCCAAAAGAGTTACGACAAAAACAACGGCAACAAGATCCGTCTGCGTCACCCCAACAACTATGAAACCACCTATATTCACATGTGCAAATTTGCCCGCGGCATGAAAAAAGGAAAACGGGTACATCAGGGAGATGTTATCGGCTATGTCGGCATGACCGGCCTTGCCACGGGTCCCCATCTCGACTTCCGCGTATTCCACAACGGCAAAGCGATCAATCCGCTGAAAATCAAGTCGACCCCGTCAAAACCGGTGTCGACAGCCAACAGGGACACTTTTTTGGCTTTGACCAAACAATTACAACAACAGCTAACTGAAGCCAAGCTGCAACTGGCACGACACCCAGAAAGCGATCAGGAAAACCATGCGGAAAGCAATGGCGCCGCCACGCTATGAATTATCTGCTTCACTGCCTGATCAGTCCAGAGTGTGAGCAGATCCGCATCGGCAATCTGATCGGCGACTTTGTTAAAGGACCGCTGCCCGATCCACCCCCAACCGCCATCGTTCAGGGCCTGCGTCTGCACCGCCGGTTGGATCGCTTTTGCGAGGACAATCGCTGCTTCCAGCGCAGCAAGCAATGTCTCGATCCCCGCTTTGGCCGCTATCGCGGCATCATGGTCGATTTGTTTTACGACCACTTTACCGCCATCCACTGGTCACGCTATCACGGCCAGCCCCTCGAACAGTTTGCCGACGAGCTCTATACCAACCTGCAACACCACCACGATCTGCTGCCACCATCCTTTCAAGCGATCCTGCCGAGGATGATCGAACGCAACTGGCTGGTGTCCTACCGCCATATCGACACCATTGAGCGGGCACTGCACTCAATTTCACAACGCCTTCGCCGTCCCAATGAACTGGCCCAAGGTATTGAACAATTGAGCTGCCACTACCACGAACTGGAACAGGACTGCCACCAGTTTATCCTCCAGGCACAGCAGTTTCTTGCGCACAATCAACCGTAGAACGGCCAGGGTCAACGATCAAAGAGCTGTAGGGTTACGCTTCGCTAACCCGACCTTGTATGTTCATGATGAAATACCATCTGACAAAAACAAGCGGGCCGCAAAAGATCAGGCCCGCCTCGCAGTTCGGATGGATACGCAGTCCTGACCTTGAAACCGTTATGCGCCACGGTTGGTCACTTTGGTTCCAAAAGCCATTTTTGCTTACTTTTTGGGGCTTGGCAAAAAGTACGTCGCCTGCGGGGCGAGACCCGCGAACTTGATCTGATTTGAAAAGAATCGTTGTCGGGTTACACTCCGCTAACCCGACCTACGAGACTACAGTAGGTCGGGCATTTTCCGACGAGGTATTGGTAAAGGAAAGAGCGGTTCAATTGTTTATTCAGGCATGGATGTCTTCTTTATCGCCAGCCGTGTCATGATCGGCCCGATCAGCTCAAACACCACCGTCGATCCGATAACGATCGATAACACCTGTGAACGATATTGGGGGAACTTGTTGGACGCCACCAGGGCCATGCCGATGGCCACCCCGGCTTGGGGCAGCAGCGCCGCACCAATCCAGTGTTGGATCTGTTTATCAATTCCGCACAACCGGCTCCCAAACCAAGCTCCAATGACCTTGCCCATGGCCCGTAGCAGCAAATAGGATACACCGACAAGGCCGATCTCCTTCAAAGCCATGGGATCGAGGGTCGCTCCGGCCAGAACAAAAAACAGCACCAGTATCGGGCTTTCAACATCCTCAATAGCATGAAACGGATACTCATGATGATGCGCGCGGTTGGCCACCACTGCCCCCATCACCATAGAAGCAATCAGAAACGACACATCCAACCATAGTGCCAGCCCACCGCACAAAAAGACCAGCCCCAACGCTTCGGTCAACATAGGTTGCCCCGGCTTAAGCCGACCGGTCAAAAACGCCGCAGGCAGGCCGATAGCAACACCGAGCAGCGCCGCGCCACCAATCTCCCACAGCGCCGTAAGCATCAGCTCACCATAGCCGATGCTACCTCCGGTCAGCGGCATCGCCACGGCAAGGCCAATGCTGAACAAAATCAGCCCCCAGGCATCATCCAGCGCGACAATACCCGTCAACAGGTTCACAAATGGCCCCTCGGCCTTCATCTCACTTATCACATCCATGGTTGCCGCAGGTGCCGTCGCCGCAGCGACACAACCGAGGATGATCGCCAGAGCCGGATCAACACCGCACAGAAGCAAGCCAACAGTAATCACCACCACATCGCCTGACGCCTCCACCAGAGAGACCAATACGATTTGACGGGCCTGCTGTTTCATCGCCTCCGACGTCAACCGCCCACCCAGCAGAAACCCCACCAGCACCAGGGCAACATCAGCCACCAGTTCAAAGCGATCAATGAAGAACAAGGGAATCAGGTCGAAAAAGGCAGGACCGATCAACAGACCAAACAACAACATCAAGGTCACACGCGGCAAACGGGTGCGACGACCAAGAAAATCGGTGGCAATACCGAGCAGAAAAATCGCTCCCAGATTAATAAGAATCAGCGCCGGTGACATCATCATAAGCGATCCTTACCGGAACCATGCCGACGACGCTGGCGCAAAATCTTCAAATGCAGCTGCTGTGCCACCTCCTTGAACATCTCCCCCAGACTGGGATGAGCCTGGCAACACCGCATCAAATCCTCTACGTTACCGCCAAGGGTCAACAGAGCACCAGCCTGATTGATCAACTCAGACGCTTGGGGACCAAGAATCGCCACCCCGAGCAGACGACCACTGTCCGCAGCTGCGATCAGCTCGACAGAGCCATCCGCATCACCGTAACAGTGCGCGCGGCCATTGATCAAAAATGGCACCTTGCTGCTGACAAATTCCAGTCCCTGTTGCGTTAATTCATCGCCACTATGCCCCACCACCGCCAACTCGGGGTGGGTGTAGATCACTTTGGGCATCAGGTGATAATCGATGGTCGCTCGATGCCCCTTCAGCCGCTCAACAAATACCTGTGCTTCAAAACCAGCTTTATGGGCCAGCATCGGCCCGCCGATCATATCTCCCAGGGCATAGATTCCTGCCACAGCAGTCTGGAAATCATCATCCACCTCCAGTCGGCCATCATCATTAGTGGTCAGTCCAACCCGATCCAGACCAAGGTTATCGACATTGGGCTGCCGACCAACCGCCACCAGAATCTGATCACACACCACTTCCTGTGAGCCTGCCGCTGAATCAAGCAGTTGAACCTTGAGCCGGTCACCACTGTGCACCACCTTTTCAACACGGGTCTCCAACCTGAAACGGAACCCCTGCCCCTCCAGCAATTGTTGTAATGCCCCGGCCAGCGCCGGTTCGGCGAACGGCACAATCTGATCCAGCTGCTCCACCACAGTCACCTGAGCACCGAGGCGCTGCCACACCGAACCGATCTCCAGACCGATGGCACCGGCTCCCACCACCAGTAGGTGTTCCGGCACCTGCGCCAAGGACAAGGCATGACCGGCATGGAGTATCTGCTGCCCATCCACCGGCAACGCCGGAACACCACGGGGACAACTGCCCGTAGCCAGCAACAGCCGCTGTGCCGTCAGGGTGAGAACACCCTGCGGCGTCACCACCTCAACCCGATGTCCCGCCGCCGTCGACGGCGGCGGAGGCAGAGACGGCGGCAACAGGGAACCCCGCCCAACCTGATGATGAATATGGTGCATTTGAAACAAAAACTTCACCCCGCCACCCAAGCGGTCAACAATCTGCTGCTTGCGCGTCATCATCCGGGCCAGATTCAAGGTCGGTGCCGCCAGTTCAATCCCATGTTCTTCCAGCCCCTGTCGACTTTGAACAAACAGGCCACTGGAGCTGAGCAGCGCCTTGCTGGGGATGCAGCCTTCATTCATGCACACACCACCGGGCAATGGCCGTTCATCCACCACCGCCACCGTCATCCCCTGCTGTGCAGCATACACCGCCGCCTGATAGCCACCTGGCCCCGCTCCCAGCACCAGTAAATCATAGATCGTTTCAGCCATGGTCAACCTCCAATTGGAGTGTGGAAACCCGCAGTGTCAGAGATATGGGTCCCCCGATTTACCTTAATGGCTACAGTTGTGCTAATACCTACAGTATCCTTTCTATTCAAGCGCTGAAAAGCCAACTGTCAAGGTCAAGTCACTGGCCATGTCTTGGAACAGACGCCATTCGAGACAAAAAAACTCCTGAGCGTATCACGCTCAGGAGTAGATAAATCGGAACAAGGACCAAGTTAGATCAAAAAATATCTTCAGCAATCAACGTCACAAATTTTTGCCGTTCTCCAGCAACTCACGAATCGCCTTGTCTGGAACAGGGGCACTAAACAGATAGCCCTGAATCTCATCACAGTCTTTACTCTTGAGAAAAGCCAGTTGCCCCAGCGTTTCCACCCCTTCGGCAATAACATTCAGATCCAGGCTATTCCCCATATCAATGATTGCCGTGGCAATGGCAGCATCTTTATCGTTCTTTTCAATGTCACGGATAAATGACTTGTCGATCTTAAGGGTGTTAACCGAAAAACGTTTAAGGTGAGCCAGCGAGGAATAACCGGTACCAAAATCATCAATCGAGATATGCACCCCCTGCTCACGCAGTTGATTCAGTACATTGACGGCATACTCCGGGTTCTGCATAATGACGGTTTCTGTCACCTCTAGTTCGAGCAACACCGGGTCAACACCGGTTTCATCGAGAATTTTCATAACCTGTTTAACCAAGTCACGCTGCTGCAGTTGATGACCAGAAAGATTGACGGCGACTCGTACCGGTGGCAAGCCCTCTTTTTGCCATGCCTTACTCTGCTCACAGGCGCGCCGCAGCACCCACTCTCCAATCGGTAAAATCAACCCGGTTTCCTCGGCTAACGAAATAAACTCTCCCGGCAACACCAGCCCCAACTCGCTATGATGCCAACGTATCAGGGCCTCAACTGCCGTCACTTCGCCACTGGCAATATTTACCTTGGGCTGATAATAAAGCTCAAATTCGTCATATTCCAGCGCCTTGCGTAGACCATTTTCCATAATCAACCGTTTACCCGCTTCTTGATCCATACTCGATTGATAAAATTGGAAACCGTTGCGTCCTTGAGCCTTTGCACAATACATGGCGATATCAGCACGTTTGAGCAGATCTTCCGGTTTCGCTCCGTCTTTCGGGAACATCGTGACACCCATACTCGAAGTGATATACAACTCATGGCCGTCAATAAACAACGGCTCAGCCAGCACCTTGATAATCTTTTCAGCAATTTTTTCAACAATCGACACACCATCGACATTTACCAGCATCACAACAAATTCATCGCCACCGATACGACCGACAACATCCTCTTCGCGCACTGCTGAACGCAAGCGCTTGCCCATGGTACACAACAGCTGGTCACCAACAGCGTGTCCTAGCGTGTCATTGATAATTTTGAACCGATCGAGATCAAGGAATAAAAAAGCCAGTTGGTTTTGTGTCCGTTTTGACATCAGCTTGGCCTGTTCGACCCGTTCCATAAAACAAACGCGATTAGGCAGCCCTGTCAGCATGTCGTGATGCGCCATGTGGCGCAAACATTCTTCTGCCTGTTTGCGCTCGGTAATATCGCGGCATATGCCCCACAATACCGGCTGTTGCGTCAATTGCCCCCCACAGGTAATGCTCCCTTCAACCTGGACAATATTACCCTGCTTAGCCTGGAACATCACTTCGCTTGGTTCTACCGCTTCACCATCGAGCAACTTGGCAAACTTGGTTTGACACTGCTTCAGATTCTCATCGTCCAGCAATTGATCAATGGTGACCGATTCCTGTTGTGGATCATAGCCTGTAGCTGTTCTCCACGCCTGATTGGCGTACAACACCTCCCCCTGCGGGGTAAAACTGAAGATAAGATCATTGGCGCTCTCTAGAAAGCTTGTCAAACGCTCCTCACTGGCTATGGCCTCAGAAGATTCGCGCCGAATGATCTTCATCAAAAAAGTAGAGATGATCGCTACGGTGCCATTAAGAAAACTGACCCACAACCACATCATAAACAGAAACAACGGGTCACTATGACTAGCAACAACGGTAAACGGCATCTGGACAGTAGACAGCAGGTGATAATATTCCGCCAACAGCACAGCACCGTAGCACAGCCCACCGAGAACACCGATTACCCACACATCGAGGCGTTTTTCCAGTAACACCGACGCTTCAATGGTAATGATCATATATACGGGCCAAAACCAACTGGCCACACCACCACTAAAATGAATGAGACCGGTGATCACCAGAATATCCAGCAGAATATGGATGTGGTCGATATAGGGAATGGTTTGAAGACGAGGATAGAATAAGTGAAATATCAGGTTGTATCCGCTGACACACAGCAATGCAATGAACAGAAAAGCCATCTGGGCGGATGACAGAAAAAATCCATAGGAACTATTGAGAAAAGAGAGTCCCGCCGCCAAGCAGTACAGAGAAATAATCCCCAGCAACTGCCAGCGTGCTTTAACAATCAGTTGAGTTCGCCCCTGACGGGTAAAGAAATGGCGCGATGTTTTTCCAACTTTACCACCGCTATCCGCCAGTTTGTGACGCGGCAATTCAATCTGATTTGTCGATGAAAATTTAACCTCATTTGTCATAACACCATCCACCTGTTTGTGTTTCTACTTTTATTTTACAAATTAATTAATCATCTTTCTGCAAAAAGTATTCCACACAATTGAGGATGGGTGATGGATGAAAAATGGCATTAAAGACCGGCAACAAACAGGCGATTGCAGCCCCGTTTAGCAACCTGCTGAACAAGGGATAGTTCAGCATTGTCGCTCCTTCACTAACCAACAGCCAGGTTCTTGGCCGATGACATACCGAGATCTTCAGGAACAAGCAAGTACTGGTCGATGGCACACTCCTCAAGGGCCTCGGCATCGCTTTTCAACGAGTCGAGGAAGGCACAACCACTCAAACCACCACACATCAGAACCACAAGCAAAAGTATGACTAATTTTCCCATGGTGTTTCCTTTCCGATAAATAAGATCTAATTGTTTACATTCTACCCAGATACACAAACAGAACAAGGGAGATCATAGTGACAACAGTTCACGATCGGTGCAAAAATTATGCTGGAGACCGGTCAACGGGTCAGTAAACTCAACCCGCTTCGCCAACAACTGTAACGGTTTGCTGAAATCATCCGGCTGTTCTGGCAATAACTGTGGATAGTAACGGTCATTGACAATGCCGAAACCCAGCCCACTCATATGAATACGCAATTGATGGGTTTTTCCGGTGATGGGGTGAAGCTCGAACAGACCACGCGAACCGGAATACGCCAACAACGTGATCTGCGAATGAGCGTTGACCTCTCCATCCACCACCTGACGGCAAAACCATGGCTCTGATTGCTTAATACGGTTCTTCACTGTCCACTGGCTTTGCTGGGGACGTTCTGGGCAATGGCCGAGAGCAAGGTAGGTTTTATATATCTGCCCACTGCTGAACAGCTGGTTATACCGGGCCCGCGAACCGGATTTCTGGCCAAACATCACCAGCCCGGCGGTAAAGCGATCGATACGATGGAGCGGAACCAGTTGATCATTACCGGTGGTAGCCCGCAAACGGTAGAGCAGATTTTCGGTGACATAGCGGCCACCGGGAGTCACCGGCAGAAAATGGGGTTTGTCGGCCACAAGCAGTTCCTCATCCTCGTAGAGGATGGTTTCGGTAAACGGGATGTGCGGTTCGTCGATCACTTCGCGGAAATAACACAGCAGACTTTGTGGCACATAAGGGCTAGCCTCAGATAGTGGCCGACCATCACCATCGGTCACTTTACCCGCAGCCAAGCGCTGAACCCAGCACTGGCGGCCAACACGCGGAAAGTGGCTGTCGAGAAAATCGAGCAGCGTTGGATACGGCGGTTGCGCTTGAGGCAACACCAGCTTTGATGGATAGTTGGAAATGGCCATATCTGCTTCACTGTCAGTCAGGCTCCCTGCGAGGTGTAAATGCAGGGAGCAAAGATGATGAGATAGGGTAAAATCTTCCCCCCCATTCTCGCGCCCGTTCTCTTCGTTCACTCAAGACGCAGAGATCGCGGAGAAAAGCAAAACTCGAAATTCAGGGTTAAGCCCTAAATCCAAAAAACAAGATTTTGATCTTGATCTTCCCTGCGCGCTCAGCGTTCTCAGCGCGAAACTTCTTTTAATCTTCTTTGCGTCTTGGCGCGGAAAAATTAGCCCAAGGCCTGTTGCAGATCAGCTAGTATATCATCGATATGTTCAACACCGATGGACAGGCGGATTAATTCAGGACTGATCCCGCCAGCCGCCTGCTGCTCTGTCGTCAACTGCGAATGGGTGGTTGAGGTCGGATGGATCGCTAAGCTCTTGGCATCGCCGACATTAGCCACATGAGAAAACAACTCCAGGTTCTCAATAAAATTGCGACCGGCATCTTCGCCCCCCTTGATACCGAACACCACCATCGCGCCAAAACCATTTTTCAAATACTTTTGCGCTTTGGCGTAGGAGGTATCACCTTCAAGACCCGGATAACACACCCATTCCACCCGGGGATGATCCTTGAGATGGCGGGCCACGGCCAGGGCATTGGCGCAGTGCCGCTCCATACGCAACGGCAGAGTCTCAATGCCATGCAGGAACATCCACGAATTGTCCGGCGAGATACAAGCGCCCAGATTGCGCAGGGGCACCAGTCTCATGCGCATAATATAGGCCAGCGGATTAAGGTCGCCCAGATCGATAGCGTAACGGATGCCATGATAACTGGGATCGGGCTCGCAGAGCAACGGGTGTTTACCGGTTGTCCAGTCAAAGGTTCCGGCATCGACGACAATACCGCCAATGCCGACACCATGGCCACCGAGCCATTTGGTCAGCGAGTGGATGACGATATCGGCACCATGCTCAATGGGACGCAGCAGAAACGGGGTGGCAAAGGTGCTGTCGACAATCAACGGCAAACCGTTGTCATGAGCAATGGTGGCCAACGCTTCGATATCGGCCACATCCAGCATGGGGTTGCCGATCACCTCGGTAAACAACGCCTTGGTTTTTTCGTTAATCGCAGCAGCAAAGTTTTGCGGATCGGTCGGATCGACAAAGATCACCTTAATGCCCAACTGCGGCAGAATATCGTTAAATTGGGTATAGCTACCGCCATAGAGATGGCTGGAAGCAACGATTTCATCACCAACCTGGGCCAAGTTGATAATACTGTAGAAGATGGCACTGGTCCCCGAGGCTACCGCCAGCGCGGCCGCACCGCCTTCCAGAGCAGCAACACGCTGTTCAAGGACATCGGTGGTCGGATTCATCAAGCGGGTGTAGATATTGCCCAGTTCCTTGAGGGCAAACAGATTGGCGGCATGCTCGGTATTTTTGAACTGAAATGAGCTGGTACGGTAAACGGGAACGGCACAACTGCCCGTAGTGGGATCCGGGCTGTAACCGGCGTGAAGAACCTGGGTTTCAATGTGTGTGCTTATGGGGGTACTTATGGGCTTGCTCATGACAAAGTCCTCTCTTGGGGGAAATATTAAATCAAGAGAGGCTGCGAGCAGATGACAAGAGTCGTCAACTTTCCCCTTGCGGGGCGCATCGCTGCTTTCGAAACTCGAAAAGCAGCTGGCACCTTGGTTGTCAGGTTGCCGGGCGCTTGATACAAATCCTCACGCCTCTCTTAATGCTTGTCGACAAGCATAAACACCTGACCATTATTGTCAAGATTATTTTTTCCGCCACGATCTTTTTTTTGTTGTGCATGCAGCCCGGCAGAAGATGTTGTTAAAACTCGACAGAATGTGATAAATTAAAACTTTGTTCTAATGGATGACACTGCCTTCAAAAGAGACATCTTTATGGGTTCCGACCAATCCTTAAATGAAAAAAATATCCAGATTTGTGAACGATGCACTGAGCTGCTCGAAGATGCCAGAGCTCTTGAAGAATTTATTGGCCGGACCAACGAACAGCTACTTAAGTCTGAGATGTCAAACATGGAACTGGAACAGATATTTTCTTCTTGCGTTGATCCAATGCTGGTGGTTCGCGAGGATGGTATTATCGTCCGCGCCAATAGACAGATGCTACAGCATCTCAATCACTCCCTTAACGAGGTGATTGGCCGACACTGTTCAGAGCTACTCAGTGCAGAAGAATGCCCTCTGTCCCGCAACAAAAGAGAAACAGTGCAGACCGATATTGAACTGGTCAACAGCAAAGGCGAAACAACCAGCTTTATCATGACCACCTCGCCGCTGGTGACCCTCGATGGCAGCCCCGGCACCCTTGCTCAATATAAAGAGATCACCGACCGCAAACAGGCCGAGCGAGCACTCGCTGAAGCCCATGAGACCCTGAAGCGAATCGCCAGAATAGATGGCCTGACTCAAATCCCCAACCGCCGCACTTTTGACGAAACGCTGAACAGCAAATGGCAACACTTGACCCGTCTGCAACAACCCCTGTCGATTATTCTATGCGACATCGACTTCTTTAAAAAATACAACGACAGCTACGGTCATCAACAAGGCGACAACTGTCTCGTCAGAGTGGCTCAAGCCCTGGCCAGTGCCGTACCGGAATCTGGCGGTCTGGCCGCACGCTACGGTGGCGAAGAGTTTATCTTCCTGCTGCCTGAAACCCCGCTGAACGATGCCATCGCCATTGCCGAAACAGCACGCCAAAAAGTCGAACAACTCACCATTGAACATAGAACCTCCGACATCTGTCCCATTGTGACATTGAGCCTTGGCGTCTCCAGCGTTATCCCCAGTGCCGACACCAGCAGTCTTGAGCTGATCAAAGCTGCCGATGCTGTCCTTTACACCTCTAAAGAGAATGGCCGTAACCGGGTAACTGCCGCGGAATAAGGCGCAAACCTGCCAACGTCAACATCTCTGCTGATCCCTTAATAAGAACACCGCATCACTCGTCCACGTACACTTTCAACCACGGCCAGTACACTTCCCCACGCGAGCACATTCCCGTAAAATGGGAACACCAATGAACCGGTTTTCATTTAATTAAATCAACCATGTAAAAATCTACACACTTTGTCCCAACTTGGAACAACCTCCCCGCAAAACCGCCTCTACACCCAGGACAACGACACCACCACAATCCCCCCCATAAACAGCCAGTTAGACTGTACACATCACGGTTGGCCTACTCCTTGCCTTTATACATAGATGGAATTCCCTAAAAAGAACACAAGTATAACTTAAACCAGATGGCAGTTAACCAATACTTTGCGGGAGGTACTCATGGTAGAAAAAAAAATCAACCAGATGATCAACAAAGCACAAGGCGCTGTAGCCGAATTCAAGAAGCTCAATCAAGAGCAGACCGATGCTATTTGCGAGGCCATTGCCAAAGTTATTGAAGAGAAAAAAGAGGTACTGGCCGAAATGGCCGTTGAAGAGACCGGGATGGGCAACGTGCCTGACAAGACCATCAAGAACTACTTCGGTTCTGCTGTGGTATGGAACGACATGAAGGGCGTTAAGACCGTCGGCATCGTCAAAGACGAAAACGACATCATCGAAATCGCCGAGCCGTTTGGCGTTGTCGCCGCCGTCACCCCGACCACCAATCCGACATCAACCGTTTGCTTTAAAGTACTGTCAGCTCTCAAAGGTTGCAACGCTGTCGTCTTCGGTTTCCACCCCCGCGCCCAAAAATGTTGTGAAACAACAGCGCAGCTGTGCCTCGACGCAGCCCTGGCCGCCGGTGGCCCTGCCAACTGCATCCAATGGATCACCGAGCCTTCCATCGACGCCACCAACGCCCTGATGACAAACCCCGGTGTTGACGTTATCCTCGCAACCGGTGGTAGCGCGATGGTTAAAGCAGCTTATAGCTCCGGTAATCCCGCTTACGGCGTTGGCGCAGGCGGTTGCCCGGTTTATGTCGCCAGCGATGCCGACATCGATCAAGCCATGGAAGACGTTATTCTGTCTAAGACTTTCGACAACGGTGTTGTCTGTGCTTCCGAACAAAACCTGATCTTTGACGATGCTGCCGTGGCAGAAAAAGCCGTCGCCAAATTACAAAAAATCGGTGCATATCTGGTTAACGCAGAAGAAAAAAACAAGCTCGAAAAGCTTTACTTCGACGGTTGCCACGTTGTTTCCGGCGCAGTCGTGGGTCAGTCGGCAATTAAGATTGCTGAAATGGCAGATTTCACTGTTCCCGAAGCTACCCGCGCACTATTGGTCGGCCCATTGAAAGACACTCAAGAAATTGAACCGATGAGCCGCGAAAAACTGTCACCAAGCCTCGGTTACTTTGTTGTCGAAGGTAAGGACGCTGCTATCGATCTTTGTGCTGAACTGCTCAGCAACGGTGGTGCAGGCCACACCGCAGGTATCCACTCTGCCAGCGAAGAGCTGTGCCTTGAGTTCACCCAGCGTGTTGACGCTAACCGCATTACCTTCAACTCTCCAACCAGCCACGGTGCCATCGGTGGTCTGTACAACATATTGATCCCTTCTTTGACCTTGGGTTGTGGTTCTCATGGTAACAACATCACCACGGACAACATCAGCTTCCGTAACCTGATCAACATCAAGCGTGCTGCGCGACGTGTTGTACAAGGCTAAATAAACGCTCAATGTAATCGCACTATGCACAAACAAAATGGGCAGCGGATTTTTTGCGCTGCCCATTTTATTATCCGTTCTTTATATTTATTCCCCCCGCAGCCGACAGCAGAGAAAAACTTGCTATGCTTATAAGGTATCTTTTGGTCTTCCACCAACAAGGAACCTATGCAACGCAACCTGTGGCTCTTCATATTTTCAGCCGTTCTGCTGTGGTCAGCCATCTACCCCCATAGTTACCTGATCTGGACATTAGAGGTTTCACCAGCCCTGTTCGCCCTGCTGATTCTGGCCGTGAGCCGCCGCCGCTTCCCTTTGACACCTTTGGTCTACCAGCTCATCCTCGTTCATGCAGTAATACTGATGATCGGCGGTCACTACACCTATGCTGAGGTGCCACTGTTCGAGCAACTCAGTGAGCGCAACAATTTCGACAAATTAGCCCACTTTGGCCAGGGCTTTGTCCCCGCTCTGGTGACGCGGGAAATCCTGCTGCGACTCAAGGTGATCACTTCACAACGCTGGTGCGCTTTTATCGTCGTGTCGATCTGTCTGGCCATCAGCGCCTTCTATGAACTGATTGAGTGGCAGCTGGCAGTGCTGTCCGAGGAGGCCGCGGAGGACTTTCTCAGTCTGCAGGGTTATGTCTGGGATACCCAGGCGGATATGGCCTGCGCACTGGTCGGGGCAATATGCGGGCTATTGTGGCTGAGTCGTCTCCATGATCTTCAGTTACGGAAACTGATGAATCGCCCCCTGAACTGACATTGATTGCTATTTCCCCCGTACAACAGACAAACAATTTATCGTACCTCATCCGATCCTTCCATACTCAATCAAAGGCAACCCTGCCTCAAAACAGATCATAATGCTCCTGCAACAACGCCTTGAGCTGCCGGTAATCGGTCTTACCGGTGCCCAGCACCGGAATGGCCTCATTGGGTATCACCTTGCGAATATTGTGCAACGGCGACAAGCCGGTGGTGCGCACCAGCACCACCCGCGCTTCGGGACAAGCGTTCAGCAACCGTTCAACGGCACTGCTGCCGCATAACGATTCATACTGACTACGATCGATGCGACCGACCGGATAGACCAACAGGTTATCCCCCTATTTTAGACTGTTCGCCATCTCCAGCAGGCCTGCCCAACAGCTTGACGACCAGCGTCCTGTGCTCCCTGCTGCTGATTGAGATCAGGGCCGGGTGATTGGGTAAAAACAGAATTCCCTGCCGTCCGCCATTTTTAATATCGTCGATACCATCCACATCAATCCGATATCGTAACCGCAACAACCCTTGTAATAGCCACACTGCAATCGACTTAAACACACCACGCCTCCTTGGTCAAAAGAGCAACAAACACCGCACCAGCCATCAACGACAGACCGCCACAAATTATCATGGCAACGGTCGGTATCACAGCCGCATCGAGCAAGGAGAACAATTGCCCTGACAACAGAATGCCGGTAAAGGCACCGAAATTGGACACGGAGATCACCTTGCCCCGCTCATGGGCCGCCGGTCGCACCTGAATAAAACTGGACTGGGGGATGATGAATACCCCACCGCAGCAACCACTGACCGCCAAGGCGATAAACAACAGCGGCAGTTGCAATGATTCAGACAACTGTGGCACCAGACCACAAGCCACCAGACCCAACCCCATACCGATCGCCGATGGTGCAATCACATGGGTCCAGTGATCCACATTAGTCAACTTGGCAGCCAAAAATGAGCCACCGCAGATGCCAACCATCAGCGACACAATCAGCAAACTGGTCAACGTCGAGCTGTAGTGTAATTGCTGAATACCGAGGGTGTTGATGATCAACACCACCAGCGACGCCATGAAATAAAAGAAGGCATCACCGAGCAAAGCCAGGAACAGCGGCGGATCTTGGCGTAGTTGCCATAAATCCCTGGCCGAATGCCACGGCCCCAGCCACGGAAACGGTGCCGTGGTCCCCTGAGCCGGTCGTTTAGCGACACCAAAGCTGCACAATACACCGATCAACGCCACCACCATCACGCCGGTAGCGACAATCCAGCGTCCCTGTTCATAGCTGTTACAGGCGTCACCCCGGTCGAGGGCAAATCCGGCACAGGCAATCCCCATCAGAATGGCTAATGTCGTGACCAGTTTGAGCACCGCATTGGCCTTGGTGACATATTCGTAGGGATAGAGTTCTGGGATCGAGCCGTTGATGGCAGGTCCAAACAGGGTGGATTGCAGCGCCATGATAAACACCATGGCCAGAATACCGTTCCAGTGAAGAGTCAGCATCCCCCAGGCCCCGACCGACATTGCCAGCAGTTCGAGAAATTTCGCCCCGATCACCACCTGTTTTTTACTGTAACGATCCGCCAGCCAACCGGCCCCGGCGGAAAACAGGATAAACGGCAAAGCAAACAACACCGTGGCCGTCCCCTGCAACTGGGTCAAACCGGCACAGACCGCCAGCAACAGGGCGGACTGCTTAAAAAAATTGTCGTTGAAGGCACCGAAAAAATAGGTGGCGGCCATGGCGATAAACTTGCTGCGGCCATGACGAATCTGCGCCTGTATCTGTGGATCAAACTGCATTACTTCCTCCATGAATCAGAAGTAACTGCCAGCCGATCCATAGTAGGGCAAAATCGGCGGCGTTCTGATAGAGCGTTTATCATCAACAAGATGTTGCATAACGATACCACCGCAACAATGAGAACATCACCCACACAATCAAATATTCCTGACGCCTACGCAACAAAAAAGAGGAACTCAGTCGGCCTCAAGGCCCGACTGGCCACCAAACCCACGCATAACGGAAACAGACTCATCGTATGTTCAAACAGAAATTCACGCGAAGCGGGTTTTGGGCGATTTCTTTGCCCACTTTCTTTGGGGCCAATAAAGAAAGCGGGTCGGCTGCGGGCCGAGTCCCGCGAACTTGATCTAGAATTTGATCCTCAAGTCGCTTCGCGATTCGAAGCATTTATCACGGTGATCTGATTAATCAATTGCGTCAGCAACAAACAGCAAAGAACAAAAAACCATCAAAGCATAAAAAAAGCCCTGTCCGTAAAACGGATAGGGCTTTTTCAGCAAACATCTATACCAGCAGCAACCTAAGAGCGCTTGGTCACCTCAATCAGGTGATAACCGAACTGGGTCTTGACCGGACCGAGAACCTTACCGACCTCGCCGCTAAACACCACTTCGTCAAACTCTTTGACCATCTGACCAGGAGCAAACTCACCAAGCGCACCGCCCTGCTTACCGGAGGGGCACTGGGAGAATTTTTTGGCGCAGGCTGCAAAATCGGTGGCACCGGCTTCGATCTGGGATTTCAACTCTTCACATTTTTCTTCACTTGCCACCAGGATGTGGCGGGCACTTGCTATAGCCATGATTAAACTCCTTAGAAATCGTTTGAATGTATGAATCTGCGGACAAACAGCGTGCAGTGTAGCGCCAAGCGCTGAATTTACCAAGAAAAAATCACCGACGTCGTTTCACACCGCGTTGCGCCGGAGCCTGAAGCGGGTCATCAGGCCAGGGATGCTTGGGATAACGCCCTTTCAACTCTTTTTTGACCTCATCATAGGTGGTGGCCCAAAAGTTGGCCAGATCGGCGGTCAGTTGGATCGGTCGTTGGGCAGGCGACAACAATTGTAACAACAGTGCCACACGGCCATGACCGATCCGCGGCCCCTGCTGCCAACCAAACAGTTCCTGGAGTTTAACGGCTAATTTCGGCTGCTGCGGATCGCTGTAATCGATGCGGATCTGCGAACCGCTGGGTACGGCAATTTTTTGCGGCGCCAACTGATCCAGCCGTTGCTGCTGCGACCATGTCAACAGACTGCGTAGCGGATCGAGGAGATCGATTTTTTTCAGTTTGTCCATCGTCGTCACGCCACTCAGCCACGGTGCCAGCCATTGATCAAGACCATCAAGCAGATCGGCATCAGCCAGGGATGGCCAGTCAGACTCTAAATCGTGGCCTGCGACAAAACGGGCGCGCTGCAACCAACTGCGACTGTCTTTGCTCCAGTTCAGCCCCTCCAACCCCTGACGTTGCAGCTGTTCGATCAACAACGGCAAAGCGTTTTCCGCCCGCAACGTCGCCGGTCGCGCGGCAACGATCAACGCCCCAAAGCGTCGGCAGTCACGGGCGATGACCCGCTGCGAAGCGCTATCCCACACTGTTTCAGTTTGCCACGGCATCTGATCAGCAAACAGCTCCAGCAACTGTTCGCTGCTGATCTGCGACGCCTGATGGATCATCGCCAGACTATCGTGACCATGTTCCACTTCGGCGGCCACCAGCCACGGCGATGGGATGAGATGTGACCGGCGCGATAACTGGGCACCGCGCCCACCACGCAACAGGTACTCTCCCGAACCATTGGATCGCTGCTTGGCAACGCGATCGGGAAAAGCAACCAGCAACAGCCGACCAACATGCTCACTGTCCAACAGCGGTGCGATGGAGAGAGAATGGCCGAGTTGCCGACATAGCGCCTGATAATTTTTCAGCGCCGTTTGCATCGCTGGTGACGTCATCTTCTGCCGGCGATGAGGCAGCCAGGCCTCCAACCGGTCGAGGAGATCACTGTCCGTTGCACGCCCCTCGCGATGCTGAGATGAGAACAACTGCGACGAATCGAGGATCACCGCCAGTTGGCAGGCCAGTGTTTTTTTGTCATCACTGTTAGCGGCCACCACCATCCGAGCCAGACGGGGATGCAGCGGCAGACGGGCCATCTTGGCTCCGATCGCCGTCAAACGCCGCTTACCATCGATGGCTCCCAGTTGTTGCAACAACCGAAAGGCGGCGTCAAGATGGGCCCGAGGAGGCACATCGAGCCAGCTCAGGGCTGCGGCGTCGTTAATCCCCCACGCCACCAGTTCCAACGCCAATGAGCTGAGATCGGTGCGGCGAATTTCCGGCACACTGTAATCAAGCAGCCCCTGTTGCCGGTTTTCGCTCCACAACCGATAGCAACGACCGGCGGCAAGGCGGCCGGCACGACCGGCACGCTGAGTAGCGCTAGCTCGGGAGATCGGTCGGGTCAACAGCCGATCCATGCCGCTGGCGGCATCAAAGGTCAATTGTCGCTCCAGACCGCTATCGATCACAGTACCGACACCATCAATGGTCAAACTGGTTTCGGCGATATTGGTCGCCAGGATAATTTTACGTTGGCTGGCAGGACGGATCGCCTGCTGTTGTTCGGCAAAAGGGAGCGCCCCATACAGCGGACAGATCGCCAACTCGTCGGCCCAGGATTGACTGGCCAACTGGCGCTGGCAACTGCGGATCTCACGCGCTCCGGGGAGAAACACCAGGATGTCGCCCTGTTGATCACCCAATGTCTGATCATCTATCGCCACCCGTACCGCTTTAACCACCTGCCGCGCCAGTGCAGTACTGTTACCATCGCCCCCACCATCACCTTGATAAGAGATATCAACGGGGAAGCTGCGCCCTACACTGTGCAGAACAGGACAATGGCCGAGATGGGCAGCGATGGCCTGGCCATCGAGGGTGGCCGACATCACCAGTATTTTCAGGTCGTCACGCAATCCCTGCTGCACATCGTAACTCAGTGCCAGCCCCAGATCACTATGCAAATTACGCTCGTGAAATTCATCAAAGATGATCAGCCTCACCCCGTCCAGGGTCGGATCCTGTTGCAATCGACGGGTCAGCACCCCTTCCGTGACCACCTCGATCCGTGTCCGGCGACTGACAGCGCGTTGATGACGGATGGTATAACCCACCGTCTGACCGGGTTCTTCACCCAGCAGTTGACTCATATAACGGGCGGCATGAACCGCAGCCAGCCGCCGAGGCTCAAGCATCAGGATTTTCTGCCCGGCCAGCCAGGGCTGATCAAGCAGCGCCAACGGTACGCGGGTGGTTTTACCGGCACCGGGTTCCGCCTGCAACACCACGCTGGCGTGGCAGGACAGCTCGTTGAGCAGCTGCGGCAGAGTGTGATCAATGGGAAGAGTCATAAGCAAAAACAAAGCTCAATAGCAATAAAATGGGACAACAGGGAAAAACGGTGGCGCGATTATGACAAAAGGCAAAAGATTTATATATCTTTTATTGATAAGGATGATTGTCTCGCAGAAATGAACCTGATGAGCACAAATCTTCCGCTTGGATTTGCTCCTCGCATCCGTCAGTAAACTCGGGACTGTCCCCAGGGTCATCGGGGGCTGTCCCAGATGTTTACGGTCTATGGAACGCCAGTGGTTCGCACCGCAAAAGCCTGGGACAGCCCCCTCAAAAACCTCAAGAGCGCGGGGACAGTCCCGGTTTTGCTGATTCCGTATCAATGACAAGCTGGATGATTATCTCACAAAAATGCATTAGATGGCTACGCCATCACTTGGCACTGATACCGAACTCAACCCGACTGGCCGGACCATCCTGAGGCGGAGCGTAGATATCACTCTTCATCAAAAACAGCCGGGGCTTGAGCTCTTCATTGATGGCAACCAGTCCATCGCGCACAGCCATGGCACGGGCCTTGGCCAGGGCGGCCATCTCCTCGTCACCGGCAAGAATATTCGCCAACAGCAGTTTTTCCATCTCTTCCGGCGGCAGGGATTTGAGCAATCCGATCATGTTGCGGGGACGGGGAAATTCGGCTTTTTTATAAACCCTCTTCAACAATTGCGGATATTCTTCAGGGGAAATATCCAGCTGTTGCGCCGTCACCGCCTCTCGCTGAGCGTCGTCCAGCTTGCGCCATTTAACAACTTGCATCATCTCGGTAAGCTGCTGCTGACGATAGGCTTCCGGATCATTGCTTTTATCGGCAAAGGGGCTGATCTCCAGAATCAAAGAGAGTCGATTGATGAGGATATCGGCCAGTCCCGTTAATTTTTGTGCCTGATCTTCGCTGAGCTCGGTACGTCCCAGCGGAAAGTTGAGGCTACTGACATCGTCTCCGCCACCAATCATGGAGGCCAGCAATGCAAACGGTGAGGTCGCCGCCTTGACGAGCAGATTGCGTAACACGGTGAAAATCGTTCCGGCCAGGCTGAAATCAGGATCATTCAGGTTGCCTGAGACGGGGATGTCGAGATGAATCTCGTCATTGCGGTCCTTGAGCAGGGAGATGGCCAAGGCAACGGGCAGCGAGGTGACTTCGTCGCTGTCGATGGTTTCCCCAAAGGTAAATTGATCGATCAGCACTTTGTTGTCGGCTACGACCTCCTGATGATCAATGTGGTAGTTAAGATCGAGATAGAGCTTCCCCTTGTCGATGGCATAGCCCAGATAGGTTCCGGAATACGGGGACATCGGCGACAGATCAATGTCTTTGAAGCTGATGGTCAGATCAGCAAACAGATCGTTACTCAGGGGATTGATTTTGCCGCTGATGGTCAGCGGCGAACTGTTTTCCAACTGGCCACGCAGATCGACATCAGCCTGCATCTGTTCGTCCGAAGAGAGACCGGAAACCCGCCCGCCCAGATCATACATGGTGGTGGCAAAAGTGCTGGGCAGATGGCGGTCAGTAAAAGAAACGGTTCCCCCTTGCAGAGTTAAGAGATCGATACGGATATCGGTGGGCGGCTCTGCGGGTTGTTCGGCCTCGGCCACGCTACGAGGTTTGGGAGCGGTCGTTTCTTCTTCAGTTGCTTCGCCATCCTTGCCGCCATCCTCACCATCCCCGGCAGCGGCGACACTGGTCAGATTGATCTGCCCGTCAGGCGAAATTTCGATATTGGTCTGGTAGTCGTTCAGGACAACTTCTTTTATCTGCAAGGCAAAGGGGGCCACATCGCCCTGAATACCGGCCAGGATGAGCCCTTCCCAACTGAGCAGTTCTCCCCCCTGGCTATCGTGCAGATTAAATCGGTTAACCGCCAGTTTGCCGGAAAAGCTTCCCTTGAGTTCATTGCGCTGTTGCTTGAGGTGCATTACCGACGTGGAGAACAGCTGCCCGTCCTTCAATTTGAGCTTCAAGCCATCCGGGATGAAATCATTAAAATCAGCCAGCGGAAAGGCATCGAGCCGCGTGTATGCTGTGAGCTGAAGTGGCGTATGGACAACCGTCCCATCCACGCGCACCTCCCCTTTTTTGCCCACCTTGGCTGTCAGCGTGAAAGGACTCTTACCGGACTTTGGATAGCTGAAGTTCTCGGCATGCAAGCCGATTCGCTTCACAACAAGCGATGGCTTTTTGACGGCGGTCTCATCACGCAGCTGAATGTTGAACTGGGTCAGATCAAGAGTGGCAAGGTCCACCGACCATTGAGGATTCTCCTGTTTTTGCGCCACCCGTTTCTCCGCAGCCCGTCTCTCCTCTGCCGTCTGAGCGGATGGTCGCAACAGCTGCTCAGCAGAGAAGCTACCATCCGCCAGACGGGTAGCCTTCACGTCGCCACCGCTGAGGGAAAGGTGACCAAGATGAATCTGCTGACTTGAAACATCGACAGACGTGCCATTCAGCTGCAATTCGCGCAACGAAAAGTGATCGTCACCGGCAAACGGCACCTGCAGCTCATGCACCGTCAGCGCACCATCATGGAGTTGGGTCGTGCCATCGGTATAGGTCACCTGACCGGAAAGATCGACCTGACCGGCAACGGGCGCCGTCAGAACCTGTTCCAGGTAGGGATAATAGGGGGGCAGCTCAAGTCCATTGGCGGAGAAACTGATCTGTGCCTACGCAGGAACCAGACCCAGGTTGCCATCAACGGACAGTTCCAGATTCCGGTCGGTCTGCAGTTGCAGGTTAACCGTGGCTTGCTGCTCCTGATGGGTGGAAAAGTTATCGACCTCAAGTGAAAGGTGGTGAATCTGCTCTGTCAGTTCGGTGGACTGCGCATGATCGCTAAACGAGATCTGGCCATCATTGAGGGTCAGCTTCTTGATCAGCAACAGAGGGAGATCGGAGGTCTTGGCAGCACCCTCTACGGCGGGAGGCGAAGACTCTTCAGTCTGCGACGACGCAAACAGGCGGATCAGGTTCAGCTCTCCCTGCGCATCACGCGACACAGACAGCCGTGGCTCATACAACTCGATAGCGGACAAGGTAATATCCTGTTGAAAAACATCCGCCTCCTCAAGAGTCACCAGCAAGGTCGGCATGCTAAACAGGGGATCAGCATCCGGCTCGTTAATGATGAGGTCACTGAGGACAAAGTCGCCACATACAATTAATTTAGGCAGCTCGGAACCGCTCACTTGATATTTAATGTCGATTTCACAATCGAGGATGCCCTGCGTGACGTCAATCGGCAAAGGCACGGGAGAGTTCCGGGCATAAAAAGCCAGATCAGTATTGAAAAAGGAAAAAGAGAGGTCGGTCTCAAGGGAGTTATCAAAGGGCTTCGACTGTCCTTGGGCATGGATGTCGGCCCCATTGAGAAGCATCGACAACTCCGGCGTCACATACTCGTCGGTCAGGTAGGAAACATTGCCGACAACCGGAATACTCAGCGCCAGTTGACGGATTTCGTGATGTGAACTCTGCGGGGAAGCCAGATCATTGAAATCAAACCCAGCGTCGGTGA
>JAGGYC010000100.1 GCA_021162745.1 Desulfuromonas sp.
GTGCTTTGTTATCTCCGCACGACAGACCGCAACTACCTGTCCAATCAGCAATTGACAGGGCAAGCTCCTTTCAGCTTGCGAGAATGACCGAGCTTGGCTCGGCGCACCGGAAAAAGTAGATACCGACATTACCTCCAAGTTTCTTAATACAAGTGGCTATTGACCTCGCAGTTTGCTACCTTTGCCCAATAATGTTAAACTTTCCTATGCGTTATATGTCGCAACTATTTTGCTCTGCGACCGGAAAATGACAACCGTTTTTTTTAAAGGATTAGCAACGTGATAATTATAACTGGTGGTGCAGGGCTTATTGGTAGTGCAATGGTTTGGAAACTCAACAAAATGGGGCGTACTGACATCCTTATTGTTGATTCCCTCGGCAGTAGTGAAAAGTGGAAGAATCTGGTTCCGCTTCAATATGCCGACTATATCGAGAAAGACGATTTCATGGAATTGGTGGTCACTGATCAACTCCATGAATGCTTTGAATTTGGTGAAAACGGTATTGAAGCGATTCTCCATATGGGAGCCTGTTCGGCGACCACGGAGCTGGATGCTCGATACCTGATCCATAACAATTTTGAATATACCAAGCAGATGGCGCTGCTGGCATTACACACCGAAGCTCGTTTTATCTATGCGTCAAGTGCCGCTACCTATGGCGAAGGCGAAAATGGCTTTAAGGATGATGAAACTGCCCTTGACAGCTTACGACCATTGAATATGTACGGCTATTCAAAGCAGATGTTTGATCAGTGGGCAATGCGAGAGGGTATTCTTGACCGGATTGTCGGTCTGAAATTTTTCAATGTGTTTGGGCCAAATGAATACCATAAGGGCGATATGAGTTCGTTGGTGATCAAGGCCTATCATCAGATTCTCAATACCGGCAAGCTTGGCTTGTTTAAGTCGTATCGTGACGAATACGCCGATGGCGAGCAACAACGTGACTTTGTCTATGTCAAAGATGTTGTCGATATGTCCCTGTTCTTCCTTGAGAACCGCGATGCCAACGGGATCTTTAATATCGGTAGTTCGGGAGCCAGTTCATGGAATGAACTGGCGGCGGCTATTTTTGCCGCGCTGGATAAAGAGCCCTGTATTGAATACATTGAGATGCCCGAGCATCTTAAAGAAAAATATCAATACTATACCTGTTCCGATATCACTAAGCTGCGCGCCGCGGGCTATGATTGTGAACAGATGTCTCTTGCCGATGCGGTTCGTGACTATGTAGTTAACTATCTGGTGCCCAATCATCATCTCGGTGACTGATTGATTTACCGTTGTGCGATATGGGAAATGAGGGTCTTTTTGTTGCCAGAAAGGCCCTTTTTTTATCGACATTCTGATTTTGAGGACTCGTTATGCCTTTAATTTTCCGGTTTCTGCTGTATGCCTCGTTGCTTACTGCCGGAGTATTTGCCTCCATGGCGGTCTCTCATCTCGAATTACCGTTTTCCACCAGTTGGCTGTGGTTTGTCTCCACATTCCTGATTGGTGGTGGTCTGGCATTGGTGGGGAAAAACTGTGGTCGAGGTGGGTTGTTCGTGGCCATACCCATCGCCGTATTATCCGCCCATGCCTTGATCGGGCAGATCTGGCCACCTGAAATAAAACATAATATTTTTCGGGCATTTCATCAGGTCGCAAAACGTGATGCCGATTACCGGAATCTGCGTGAGCAATTGACTCCGGTGGTTCGTCAAACGTTAGCGGTGCCCGAGCGGTTTAGGCGCGGTACGTTTGTACAGGATCGAGAACTTCTTGTCGCCCAGGGTCTTAAAGTTGAGGTGTATGCTACGGGACTGGTTGATGCCTATGGCTTGGCTGTGGGGCATAATGGTGAGTTGTTTGTCAGTCTGCCCAATCTTGGCCGGGTTGTCGCCCTGATTGATGTCGATGAGGACGGCCTGGTCGATGAGATTAAGGTTGTTGCCGCCAGGCTTGATCGTCCTTCGGGATTAGCGATGTGGAATGATCAGCTCTATGTGGCAACAGCACAGCAGATTTCGCGGATTGATGATCCTGATCATGACTTACTGACAGAGCGCGTTGATGTGTTCAGTCGTGATCTGCCCGAAGCCGGTGACCATTGGGCTCATGCCCTGGTGGTCGGAAGTGACGGGGCGTTGTATGTTTCCGTTGGCGCGGGGGAGGGTTCTGATGCGCAGGACTGGCGTCTGGCCAGCGTGCTGCGGATGGATGAACAGGGATATAGTCACTCTTTTGCCGCCGGTTTGCACCATTGTCTCGGTTTGGCGGTTCATCCGCAGAGCGGCTCGCTGTGGGCGAGTGATGACAGCCCTGAGACGTTGGGGTTTGATGTCCACCCCGATGAATTAAACGTTCTCAGTACCGACGGCGACTATGGCTGGCCCTATTGTTATGGTGATCGGATTCCTGATCCAAAGCTTGGCTTGCACGGCATCTGTCAGACGACCCGGCCGTCGTTGCTGGCATTGCCGGCCCTGTCTTCACCGCGCGGTCTGGCGTTTGGTCACCGGCTCCATGCAACGCAACCGTTCCGGTCGATGGTGTATGTTGCCTTACACGGATCCCGTTCTGGAAAAATGATTCAGGGTTTTCGTCTGATGGGTGTGCCATTGACCGATAGTGGCCGAGCCAGTGGCTGGGGCATTGACTTGATCTCCGGCTGGAGTGTTGCCGGTGTCCCCTGGGGGCAACCTCAGCAACTTGTGGTTGGCAAGGATGGTGCTCTTTATCTGAGTGATCCGCTGGCCGGTGCCGTGTATCGGATCCGTTTGCCGGAACCAGTTGCGTCTGTTGATCCTTTGTGATGCTGGATTGATCCGCAGATAAAAAGTAAACGTCGATGCCGACCGTCAATGTGAAATTAACTGTAGGTCTGGTTAGCGGAGCGTAACCCGGCAACTATTTTTATGCACCGTGCTCTTTAAAACCGAGGTCAAGGTCGCGGGTTTCGTCCCGCAGCCGACTTACTTTCTTTGCTTGGGCCCCAAAGAAAGTAAGCAAAGAAATGACCTTGAAAACCGAAACCAAAGCAACTAACTGTCGGCGTGTACGGTTTTATTGTGCGGATTGCGGAGCTAGCCGAACTGCGGGGCGGGCCTGATCCCTTGCGGCCCACATTGTGTTTGATTGATGATATTTCATCATGTAGGGGTGACCTGCGGTCGCCCTGTTTTGGCGCAGAACTTACCGGAAAATTTACCCATGTCATCTTCAATGAATGAACCACTGTGGCACGCCTTAAATCAAGGTGCTGTCTTGATTACAGTCAATCGACGTCTGGCGCGTGAGCTGAGTGATCAATACGATCGTTATCAGCAGCAGTGTGGTCAGGCCGTCTGGGAAACTTCTGCCATCTATCCGTTGACCTCCTGGCTACAGAAGAGTCTTGACCAGCTTGGCGAGGGATACCGGTTACTCAATGCTGAACAGGCTGGTTGTGTCTGGGAGCAGGTGGTTCGTGATGATCTGGAGCAAAACGGTTGCGATCTGTTGCAGGTGTCGGCGACGGTACGTCAAGCGGTTCAGGCTCATCGTTTGCTGTGTGATTACCGTGTGACGCCGTATCAATCATTGAGCGATGAACAGCAGGCTTTTGTGCGCTGGCAGCATGGTTTTCAGCAGCGTTGCAGGCAACAGGGCTGGCTGGATGGTGCTGAACTACTGGATTATATCGTTCAGGCTGTGAGTGCCGATAAGCTACAGCTTCCGCCGTCGATGGTGTGGCTTGGCTTTGATGAACTCAATCCGGCTCAGCAGTTGTTGCGCAGCAGTTTGCAGCAGCAAGGCTGCTGCGTCGAATGGCAAGTGGATGATGCCAGTACCACCATTCCTTCCGCTCCCGCCTCCACCATCACCACTTACGCTGCCAACGATGAAATTGCTGAACTTGAGGCTGCGGCCCGTTGGGCTCGCCAACGGCTTGAGCTGCAGGTTGGTACTGTTGCGGTGGTAATTCCCGAGTTGGCCCGATTGCAGCGTATGGCCGAACGCGTATTCCGATCCGAGTTGCGCCGTTCGTCGTGCCCGGAACAGGTCCCCGTTGAAACATTCAATATCTCTCTGGGCTATCCCCTGGCCGAACAGGGGATAATCGCCGCCGCCTTGGAATTGTTGCAGCTTGAAGATGAGATTGAGTTTGAAAGCCTGAGCTATCTTTTGCGCTGCCCATGGTTCAATGGTGGCCTCAGCGAGGCTGTGGAACGTGCCGATTGCGAACGCTGGTTGCGTGAACGTAATGTCCGCCAGATCTCATTGACAGGATTGCTGAAACTGTTGCGGCGGTATCCGACTCCACCGAAACGCTTTATCGACATGATTCAGCGTCTCTGTCGGTGGTTGAAGCAGGACGAAGTGCTGCCGCCGTCGGTCTGGGGCGAGCGTATCAACTCTTTGCTCAATGAGCTGGGCTGGCCGGCTGAACGTGCCATCAACAGTGATGAGTATCAGACCTTGGCGGCTTGGCAACAGAAGGTGGTGCAGGGGCTGGCGGCTCTGGGGATGGTGGTGCCGGATGTTGATCGGCGTGGTGCCGTATCCAGGCTGCGTAAGATTGCTACGGAGCTGCTGTTTCAACCCAAGGCGCAGGATCAGCGCTTGCAGATTATCGGTCTGCTTGAGACGGCTGGTCTCCATTTTGATGCGGTGTGGTTGTCGGGGATCACCGATCAGGTGTTGCCGGGAACGGTGGTGTTTAATCCGTTTTTGCCGGTGGCTGTGCAACGTGAGTATGCCATGCCGCATAGCAGTGTCGAGCATGAAGATCTCTATGCCCGTCGAACCCTGAAACGGTTGCTGGCGGCAGCATCCGAGGTGGTGGTCAGCTATCCCCGTAGTCAGCAGGGGAGTGACAGCCGCTGTAGCCCCTTTGTCGAGGCGCAGCTGGAGATTTTGCCATTGCCGGAGAAGGACACTGGTGCTCCCGAACCGTTGCAATCAATATTGCTGGAATCAATCCGGGATGATATGGGGATCGGGCTGGAATCGGCACAGCTGGCCGAGCCAATCAAGGGTGGTACGGGGCTGCTCAAAGAGCAGGTGCAGTGTCCGTTTCGTGCCTATGCCCATTACCGTTTGCGAACCCGCTCTCTGGAGGTGCCCCAGGCCGGGCTGACCAGCCGTTGCCGGGGTGAGCTGATGCACTTGGTGTTGCAGCACTTCTGGGCGCAGACCGGTAGCCACCAGCAGTTGATCGCCATGAGCGATGAGCAGATTAAGGAGCGAGTTGAAGGTAGTGTCAATCAGGTGGTGGCCGGTTATCCATTTGCAGAACATGAATATTTCCTCCTCGGCCTTGAGCGACAGCGCTTACAACAGCTGATTATCGAATGGCTGGAGTTGGAAAAGGGACGGGAACCGTTTAGCGTGGAAACCGTGGAGCAGCGTCAGCAGTTTCAGGTGGGGCCGTTGACGTTGACGACGATCCCGGATCGGATCGATCGTCTGGCCGATGGCAGCCATGTGGTGATCGACTATAAAAGCGGCAAGGTGAGTGTTGCTGATTTTCTGGGGGAGCATCTGCTGGAACCTCAGTTGCCGATCTATGCTTTGGAAGGGGTCGATGGCGAAGTGAGCGGCATCACCTTTGCTCAGGTTCGACATGGTGAATGTTGTTTCAGGGGAGTGTCGGTAGAAGAGGGGCTGTTGCCCGGAGTGCCGGGCGTTGCCAAGAGTCGGGCGGCAAAGCGTGGCGTGGCTGATTGGCCGCAGCTGCTTGCCGATTGGCAACAGCAGTTGCAACGCAGCGCCGAGGATTTTGTCGCCGGTGTCGCTGTTGTCGAGCCTGTGGCCCCCAAAGTGTGTCAGTTCTGTGATTTGAAGGCCTTGTGTCGAATCGAGTCGGCTCAGCCTGAGAATTCAGCGAACAATGACGGGGTGGTGGGTGATGAGTGATGTTGTTTTAAGCGATGCCGCAGCGCGTCGGATCGCCGTTGATCCCAGCCGTTCCTGTATTGTCCGTGCTCCGGCGGGTTCGGGCAAGACGGAGTTGCTGATCCAGCGTTTGCTGGCCCTGCTCGGGCAGGTGGAACGGCCCGATGCGATATTGGCGATCACCTTTACCCGTAAGGCCGCCGCTGAGATGCGTCAGCGCGTTATTGAGGCGCTGAAAAGTGCTCAACAGCCGTTGGCCGACGATGCCGCACCCCATGCCGTGATCACCCATGGTCTGGCAACAGCCGTGCTGCAACGCAATGAGCAGCTCGACTGGCATCTGCTCGATCATCCCGATCAGTTACAGATCCAGACCATTGACAGCTTCAATGCCTCACTGGTGCGGCGGATGCCGTGGTTGAGCCGCCTGGGTGGCCTGCCTCAAATCAGTGATGCCCCCCGCGAGCTGTACCGTCAGGCGGTGAAACAATTACTCCATTTGCAGCATCGCCAGCCGGTGTTGAATCAGGCCGTTCGCCAGTTGCTCAGCCATATCGACAATCGCGCTGACCGCCTCGAATCGTTGCTGATCCATCTGCTGGAGCGACGCGACCAATGGTTGCGTCATCTTCTCGACGATAGTGCCCGCCAGCGCGAACTGCTGGAACAATCGTTGGCGGCGCTGATGAACGACGAATTGGCCTCTCTACACCGCTTGTTCCCGCAGTTGGTGCGTGATGAATTGATGGTGTTGGCCGATTTTGCCGCCCGACATTGTGCCAAGACGGACAAGCCCTTGTGCCGGTTGCAAGGTCCGCTGCCGTTTCCTGCTGCCTGTTCAACGCAGATGGAGTGCTGGCGAGGTCTGGCCGATCTGCTGTTGACCAGTCAGGGCGACTGGCGTAAACGCTGTGACAAAAACTGCGGCTTTCCGGCGGAGAAAAAATCGCCATTCCCGGAAATGAAACAGCGCATGAAAGAGCTGCTCTCGCTGTTGAGTGAACAGGATAGCTGTGATTTTGCCGCCGTGGCAGGGTTACCCAGTCCTAGCTATTCTTCCGGTCAATGGCAGACCTTGCAGGCGCTGGTGACGGTTTTGCCTCACGCCGTGGCGCAACTGTGGCTGGTGTTTCGCCAACAGGGACAGGTTGATTTTACCGAGATCGCCCTTAAAGCCCGGCAATCATTGGTCGATAGCGGTAATCCCACCGAACAGTTGTTGATGCTGGATCGGCAGATCGACCATATTCTGGTCGATGAGTTCCAAGACACATCGTGGTTGCAGTTTGATCTGCTACAAACCTTGATCTCGGGCTGGAGTGGTGAGGGACAGAACAGCTTGTTTGTTGTCGGCGATCCCATGCAGTCGATCTACCGTTTCCGTGAGGCCGAGGTCGGGCTGTTCTTGCAGGCCGGTCAGCACGGCATTGGCGATATGGTGCTGGAACCCTTGCAACTACAGGCGAATTTTCGCTCTCAGCAGGGCGTTGTCGATTGGGTCAACCGTTGGTTTCCCCATATTTTGCCCCAGCGTGAAGATCCGGGCAACGGGGCGGTCAGTTATTCCCAGGCTCAACCGGTGCAGCCGCCGCTAGCGACGGCTGCCGTCAGGGTGTTTGCCCGCAGCAGTGTTGCCCAGGATGTTGAGGCGCAGCAGGTGTGCGATCTCATTCAACAGATTCAGGAACAAGATGTGACACAGACCATCGCCCCAACTATTGCTGTCCTGGTCCGCTCCCGTCCCCACCTGCAACAGATCCTTGCCGCTTTTAAACAGGCCGGAATCGTTTATCAGGCTCAGGATGTTGATGTTCTCGCCAAAAGGACGGTGGTTGCCGATCTGGTTGCGTTGACACGGGCGCTGTTGCATGGCGGCGATCATTTGAGCTGGCTGACTGTTTTGCGTGCGCCCTGGTGTGGTTTGACCCTGGCCGATCTCCAGCTGTTTACGCGGGATAATTCCACCCCGGTCCAGCAGATGCTGGCCGATTCGCAACGGTTGCAACAGATGAGTGAGGATGGGCGACAACGGTTGCTGGTGGTGCAAGCGATTGTTGATCAAGCTCGTCAGAGGCGGGGGCGATGTTCCCTGCGTCAGTTGATCGAAGAGTGCTGGCATCAGTTGCAGGGACCACACTGTTATGGAGATGGCGGACAGGGTGGATCGGTTTTGAGTGATGCCGAGCAGTTTTTTGCCTTGCTGGAACGGCTCGATTTCGGCGGTGACCTACGCAGTTTTGAACTCCTTGAACAACAGCTGGCCCAGTTGTTTGCGGCAGCGGATACGGCGGCTGACGGTCAGGTTCAGGTGATGACGATTCACAAGTCCAAAGGGCTGGAGTTTGATCATGTCATCCTCCCTGGATTGGGTCGTAGACCACGCGGTGAAGACAAGACCCTGCTGCGCTGGCTGGAACATGCCGAGCATGGTTTGTTGTTGGCGCCGATTACGCCGGAAGGGGAGAAAAGCGATCCGATTTATGAATTGCTGGGGCGGATTGAAAAACAAAAGAATGATCACGAAGTCTCGCGCTTGATCTATGTCGCCGTAACCCGCGCCAAGCGTCACCTTTATCTGTTGGGACATGCTGAGTTTGACAAAGAGGAACAACCTAAACCGGCAGCCGGATCATTGCTGGCCACCTTATGGCCTGCCGTTGCCGATGACTTTGAGGTATTGAGTAAGGATGATGCCGCAACGGTGGATGAGGTGAAATCAGTGCCACTGTTCCGACTTGCCGATTTGAAAGAGGTTGGCGCTGCTCATCTTGACGATGACGTGGTTGGGCAGCGGCCCGTATTCGACGCGCCCGTTCTGGCCACCCATATTGGTACCGTTGTCCACCGCTGGCTTGATTATTTGTCTCGATATGGAATAGAGGCGTGGCAGAGATTGCCGCTGCCGGAGCGTGAAAAGCGGATTGCCGGAGAGCTGAGAGGGCTTGGAGTTGTCGAGGCCGTGTTGCCGGATGCCGTGCGGCGTGTGTCCGACTTGCTGACGACGACGGTGGCCAGCGAACGTGGCCGCTGGATTCTGGCTGGACACCCGCAGGCGCAAAGCGAATACCCCCTTACCGGGATGATTGATGGTGAAAAGGTGAGGATTGTTATTGACCGTACCTTTGTCGCTGACGGTCAACGCTGGATTGTTGATTACAAAACGGCGTCACCGGCCAGTGGTCAGTTGTTGGATGATTTCTATCGCCAGCAGCAGGAGTATTATCGCTCTCAGTTGGATGGTTATGCGCGGTTTCTTAAAGTAATGGATGATGGCATTCCGTGCCGGGCGGCGTTGTATTTTCCTGCTTGTGATGGATGGTGTGAGGTGAAATTGGGGATGGAGCAAAACGGAAGCTAAAGGGTGTCAAGCGGACTGACAACGCCGAGAGGCCCTTTATTGAGCACATGGGTATAAATCATGGTTGTTTTTACATCTGAATGGCCGAGCAATTCCTGCACTGTGCGAATATCCTGACCCGCTTCAAGCAGGTGGGTGGCAAAACAGTGGCGTAAGGTGTGGGGCGTTATTCGGGTGGTGATTTCCGCAGCCTGCGCCGCTTTTTTGACCGCCCTCTGAATGCGAATTTCGTGCAAATGATGACGACGAACACGTCCGCTACGTGGATCGGTAGAAAATTTTGCTGCCGGGAAAACATATTGCCACTTCCACTCATACGGTGCCGCCGGATATTTTCGTGCCAGAGCACCCGGCAATTCCACTTCGTGCTTATCTTCAGCTTTATCCTGCTCAAACAGTTCCTTGCGCCAATCGATCTGGGCACGCAGCTCATTACGCAATGCCTCAGGAAACGGCACCCGCCGATCCTTGTTCCCTTTGCCGCCGCGAACCGTAATTTCGTTGCGGTCAAACGAGATATCCTGCACCCGCAGTCGCAACGACTCCATAATGCGCATCCCAGTGCCATACAGCAACCGAATGACCGTCCCTTCAACTCCATCTATGTAGTGGAACAGGCGTTGAACCTCCTCGCGCGAACAGACAACCGGTAACCGTTTTCCCATTCTGGCACGGGGAAAATCGCTGAAGTCTCCAACATCTTTTCGTACTACCTTCTTATAAAGAAACACAATTGCGTTGAGGGCCTGATTCTGGGTAGAGGCAGCAACTCCTTTGTTTAAGGCCAGATAGCTGAGAAAAGCGTGAATTTCCGGCGCATCCATGGAACTGGGTTTGCGGTCATGGTGATATGCGACAAAGCGGCGAATCCATTGCCAGTAGCTCTGTTCAGTTTTTAGTGCGTAATGTTCTACCCGAAGAGCGTTTTGAACTGCATCACGCAGGGCATCCATATTGACGCGTGGTTCAGTGTGTTGAGGTTTTGCTGGTTCAGGAATTGATCCGGTTGGGTCGACCCGTCGTGGCGCTGGAACGGCTTGAGTTTGCTTGACAATTTTATCGCCAACCGGCTTTGGTTGATTTTTTAGCTCCAACATGTCACTCGTATCACCCAGGGCGACACCACGAAACTGTTCATAATATAAAATCAGAGCTTTCTCGGCCTGTGCGACCTGCCAATCCATTATCGCCGCATCTTTGCGCAGAACCTCAAGAAAAGTTAGCAGCTCAGCCACTCCGAGCGACCGCCTCGATTTACCGGGATTGCAGTTAAAAAACTGACGTACCCAGTGGGCAAAAAATGGACGCTCTTTTTCAAGCACTTCAGCTTCAGCAAGTACCTCAAAATATCCCTTTGGCCAAACAGGATTCGGATTGAATGGAGCTGGAGCTTTTCGAATAAACCGCCCTTGTTGTATATTATTACGTTTCATACACGGCATATTATACGACAAAATATTGTCTTGCAACCTGATTAACAAATAAATGATTTGTTGCAATCAGCCTTAGTCTGCGTTAAATTGACGATCATCAATGTTGGA
>JAGGYC010000068.1 GCA_021162745.1 Desulfuromonas sp.
ATATCTGGTTGTTGGCAAACTTTCGCATCTTCCAACTTCACCATTCACCACAAGATGTTGTGGTTGAGCTACAATATAAAACTCGAAAATGAAGTACTTTTACCCACACAATCTGGAAGAGAGCCAGAAAACAACTACACATTGGCAGAGGGTTATTTCGACTTGCGATTCGAGTTCTGCCCTCTCGGCGACATAATCACATTGTACTATCACGCAAGTGGCAAAACCGACATAACCGATTTTCTCGAAATTTACGATTTCTACAGAGACCAAGTGGCAAAGACTGCTGACCACATTCTGATTGATGGCAATCGTATTACTTTAAAATTATCAGACGAATTCTTGAGAAAATATTTCCAACTTGCAAGTGAGTATACAGAAGCCCATCTCAATGAAGATTGTGAACCTCCCGGCTATGGATTGTCGCTGAAGATCTACGAAGATGCCTGTCACATATTTGCTGAAGATCATTTGCTTAAAACCAGGCCAAACCGATAAAAACACTCTTTATTGTGTAGAGGACAGAATTGGAGCTCAACAGATGCCGAAAAACTTTATCCGCAAAACCTACGACCGCTGGATCAAAAAGAACCACCATCGCTTCCTCTATCGCCCTTGGATCGCAAAATCACGCAAAGATGCTTTCGTACTGATGTTCGACGGCCTAGCATCGGAGCTTACTTGCCGCATAGGGAAGAGCGGCGGGAGCATGTTCGTTCACGATAGTCACGGCCGCTATTGGGACATCATTTCAGAATTTGAAGTCATCGAAAAACGAACGGTGGACGGGGAATACTATTGCGAACTCTGCGAGGATTTCTGTTCCCCGTCACCGCGATATGTAACGCGGACGGCTCTCTGGGAAGAGCATATATTTGAGGAAATGCTTGCCTGGGTCAATGAAATACAGCCGGACATCCAAGTCTGCCTCTACGGTTCCGAGGAAGACCCGGAAGTTGGCTACTGGGTTGCGCAACTTCTTTCCAAGGGCAGTGACAAGTTGAAGCCCGAATTCCATCACACCTGCTTTCCCGCTGTGAGAACAAAAAAGGAATCCTCAGAATAGCGCTCACCCCTGAGCGTCGCATTTTGTCGCATCCCAAATGTAAGTTGTTCGACAGATAAATATTAAGGAACAAAATCATGCTGGATAAAGCTGAACAAGATGTTCTGCGTAAACATGGTATACGGATACGAACAGGGAGATCAGCAGTGATGGATAATTTTGAAAAAAAACTTCTGCGCAACTATCTGAGAAATCTACTATCCAACAGCCGAATGACCCGGAAAATGTTTTCGGCACTTTGCGACTGGCTGGAGGATCATCTGGAAAATATCATTGTCGGAGAGATCAGCAAAAAGACCTGGCAAATTCTGGATGATTATAACAACGCCATCAGGAATCATTCTGCCGCCAAGGCAAACCAGAAAATATTCATTGCTGAAATGAAAGAGGTCTTGTCGCCGGGAAAAGATGGCAAAGCCAACATCCCGCCCAGCCAGCTGGAACTCAGCCTGGAAATGCTGGCTGGAGAAATGAATCTTGACGAATACGACAAGGCAATTCTCGATGTTATCGCACGCTATAAGATCCATGACAATTTTGAAAGTCTGTGTGATGAACTGGGTCGATCTGGCGGCTCAGCCTTGCAGACGATTTCCCTGCTGACAGGACTGGATCAGAAGGTTGTGAGCAAACGCTTGGGCATCAAGGACCATCTGGTTTCAGTCGGATTAATTCAACTAAAAACCCGCAGAGGGAATGATGTGGATGACCGTTTCGCCCTGCCGGATGCGATTGCCGACGCCTTGATAAAAACCAGCGACAATCCGGATGACATTCGCACTCATATTCTCGGGATCCCCGCTAAAGCGGAACTGGCCTGGAACGATTTTTCTCATTTGGGAGAGATTCGTACCCGGCTTGCCAGCTTTCTCAAAAAATCGCTGCAACAGAGGTTGTCCGGTATCAACATTCTCCTCTGTGGACCTCCCGGAACGGGCAAAACGGAATTCGGCAAAACCTTGGCCGAGCAGATAGGGTGCAGTCTTTTCGCTGTTGGAGAAACGGATAATGAAGGAGATGAGCCGGATCGCGAGGAACGGATGGAGGAATTCCGACTAGCCCAGAATCTGCTGCGTTATCAGGACAACAACCTGCTAATGTTTGATGAAATGGACGACCTTTTCGAGCGTTCCAGTCTATCAGCCCTGTTCGGCGGCAAACTGCAATTTTCATCCAAGGTATTCACCAACCGGTTGTTTGAAAAGAATCCAGTGCCGACCATCTGGATTATCAACGATGTTTCGTCTCTCGACGAAGCGATTGTACGACGAATGTCGCTGGTACTGGAAATCAAGAGTCCGCCAAAGTCGTCCAGGCAAGGAGTCTGGAATAGAATCCTCGCCAAACACGAACTGGACCTGCCGGTACAGGCCGTTGATGAACTGATGAATCTGGAGGTATCCCCGGCGATTCTCGACAATGCTGTCCGCTTTTCCCGAATCAACGGCCAAGGGGTTGACGATATTCTGTTTGCAACCAAAGGCATTGTTAAAGCAATAAAAGGTTCGAACAAACCACAGGAAGCTATTCCAGCGACATCCTATTGTTCTGGACTGGTCAATGCTGACATGAACCTGACCGAACTGGGAACCCACTTGAGAAGATCTGGCCAACGACGCTTTTCACTTTGCCTTTATGGCCCTCCCGGAACTGGAAAAACGGAATATGTGCGCCAGCTGGCTGATCAGCTCGGGATCGAAGTCCTAGTAAAAAGAGCGTCCGACCTGCTCGGATCTTACGTTGGTGAGACGGAGCGGCAGATAGCAGCAGCGTTTCAGGAGGCTCAGGAGAAAGAAAGCTTCCTCGTCTTTGATGAAGCGGACTCCCTACTCGGAGATCGCAGCTATGCTCAACATGGCTGGGAAGTCTCCCAGGTCAACGAAATGCTGACTTGGATGGAATCACATCCACTACCTTTTGCCTGCACAACAAACCTGATGGAACGTCTCGATCAGGCATCCTTGAGGAGGTTCACCTTTAAAGTTAGATTCAGCTACTTGACGCAAAACCAAGTTCGCCTGGCTTTCAGGGAATTTTTCTCCATAGAAGCACCAGATTCGGTCAGTCGGTTAAACAATCTGACGGCGGGTGACTTTTCCGTTGTACAAAAAAAAGCTGAAATCATAGGATTTCTGGAACAGCCAAACGAACTGGTAAAAATGCTGTGCAGCGAAAGTATCGTTAAAAATAACGACGGAAACCGAATCGGCTTTATGGTCGCCTGATCGCAACCATCATCGATACAGTTCCCCACGCTCAAAATCAGCTCAACGGCTGCCGTCAGATCGGCACACACAGTGACCTGCAGCGGATCAACCTTGCGTTGTTCCTGTTCACCATGGCCGGTACGCACCAGTATCGGCGTACAACCCGAGGCCACAGCCGCTTCGACATCGGCCAGCTTATCACCCACCATCCACGACCGGGTCAGATCAATGCCCAAATCAGCAGAGGCTTGTCGCAACATCCCAGGCTCCCCCTTACGACAATCGCACTGTTGCACGTAGGGTTCACGACCTTTTTCCGGGTGATGAGGGCAATAGTAGTAACCATCAACCCGGGCACCAAACTGGGCGAGTTGTTGCGACACATAACGGTGCAACGTCTCGACATCCTGCTCCTCATAATAACCGCGTGCTACCCCAGATTGATTGGTAACCACCACCACGCAGAACCCGGCATCATTTAACCGTTTGATGGCTTGAGGAACCCCGGAAATAAATTCAAAATCTTCGCATCGATATAAATAATCACGTTCAACATTGATGGTGCCGTCGCGATCAAGAAATACCGCCCTATTTCCCCCCAGAAAAGTTATCTTTTCCATATTTATCTTTTCTTAATAAAATATTTACTTTTATTTTTTCAGTGATAGGATTTTAACTTCATTTAATGTTGCCATATCGGCAAACAACCAAAGGAGAAACCATGAAGTATCTGAAACAACTGTTGCTCACCCTGCTCACCCTGATTATGCTGACGGCACCATTGAACGCCCTTGCCTCAGCTCCGGTCAACATTAACACAGCCAGCATTGAGCAACTACAAAGCGTTACCGGCGTCGGCCTTAAAACAGCAGAAAAAATTATCGCTTATCGTCAAGCTCATGGCAATTTTTCCACCGTCGAGGATCTGTGTCTGATCAAAGGGATCGGCAAGACCTCCCTGACGAAAATGAGCGCTCAAATCTGTATCGAATAGCTGCCAACCTACCAACACAACAAAAAAGGGATGCTGAAAAGCATCCCTTTTGTTTTCAAACGTGATTCCCTACTCCCACTCAATGGTCGCCGGCGGTTTGCTGGAGATATCGTAGGTCACCCGATTGATCCCCTTAACCTCGTTGATGATCCGGCTACTGATATGGGCCAGATCGGCGTAAGGCATTGGATACCAACCCGCCGTCATAAAGTCTTTGGTCTCAACGGCTCGCAGTGCGACAACATACTCATAGGTACGACCATCACCCATCACGCCGACACTCTTCACCGGCAGGAACACGGCAAAGGCCTGACTGATCTTCTCGTAATGGCCGCTGCAATATAGCTCTTCGATGTAGATGGCGTCAGCCTGACGGAGGATATCGGCATACTCTTTCTTCACCTCGCCGAGGATCCGCACCCCCAAACCTGGTCCAGGGAAGGGATGGCGCCACACCATCTGATGGGGCAGACCGAGCTCTTCACCAACGGCACGTACTTCATCCTTAAACATTTCGCGTAGCGGTTCCAACAGTTCCAGCTTCATGTAATCGGGCAGGCCACCGACATTGTGATGGCTCTTGATGTTGTGCGCCTTACCGGTCTTGCCACCCGCTGACTCAATGACGTCAGGGTAGATGGTTCCCTGAGCCAGCCACTTGGCATCTTTGAGTTTATTGGATTCCTCTTCAAAGATATCAACAAACAAACCACCGATGATTTTGCGCTTCTTTTCCGGATCGGTAACACCGGCTAAACCATCGAGGAAACGCTGCTCAGCATCAACACGGATCACCTTGACGCCAAGGTTCTCGGCAAAGGCACCCATCACCTGATCACCCTCATTGAGGCGTAACAGGCCGTTGTCGACAAACACGCACACCAGCTGATCACCGATGGCACGATGGATCAATGCCGCCGCCACTGAGGAATCGACACCGCCGGACAGACCGAGGATCACCTGATCCATACCCACCTGCTCACGGATGCGCTGGATGGCGTCGTCAATAATGTGGCCCGGTGTCCACTGACCGGTGCAGCCACAGATTTTACGCACAAAGGTATCGATCAACACCTCGCCGCGCGGCGTGTGGTTGACCTCGGGATGAAACTGCACACCGTACAGGTTGCGTTCAACATTCTGGATACCACACACCGGGGCATTGCCGGTTTCGGCAATCACCTCAAAACCATCGGCCACCTGATCAACATGGTCACCATGGCTCATCCATACCGGACTCTTGCCCTCGACAAAAAAACCATCAAACAGCGGCCCCGGCTGTCCCTGGCTGAGCAGCTCGGCATGGCCATATTCCCGCTTACCAGCCGGAACCACATGACCACCAAAGTGGCGATTGAGCAGCTGCATGCCGTAGCAGATCCCCAGCACCGGCACACCGAGTTCAAACAGTGCTTCCTCCACGGCTGGAGCCCCTTCATCATAGACCGACTTCGGACCACCGGACAGGATAATGCCGTGGGGGGCAAAATCGCGGATCGCCTGCAGGTCCATATCAAAGGGATGCAATTCGCAGTAAACGTGGGCCTCACGTACCCGACGCGCAATCAGCTGGGTGTACTGGGAGCCAAAATCAAGAATCAGAATTTTTTCGCTATGCAGATCAGACATGTTTTTCATTCTCCCACCGGCAACAATGCCGCGGTTGACAGACAAACGAGCCTGCCGAGAACTACCGGCGTCAGACTCAAAATGAACGGGCTAAAAACGAACTGAAGCCCGTAGCAGTGACGGGCTTCAGTCCTTAAACTATAGTCCCGCACTTAAATGCTAGCTGGGACGTTCAGTCCGGTAGTTCGGCGCTTCGTGGGTGATGTTCACATCATGAACATGAGACTCACGCAAACCGGCATTGGTAATACGGATAAATTGCGCCTGCTGTTGCAGCTCTTTCAAGCTGCGGCAGCCGGTGTAGCCCATGCCGGCGCGCAGACCACCAAGTAACTGATGAACATTTTCCGACAGCGTACCGCGGAACGGCACCCGACCCTCGATCCCTTCGGGTACCAGTTTGATATCACTGTCGACATCACCCTGGAAATAGCGATCCTTACTCCCTTTTTTCATGGCGCCCAAGCTGCCCATACCGCGATAGGACTTGTAGGTACGGCCCTGATAGAGGATGGTTTCGCCCGGAGACTCTTCGGTTCCGGCAAACAGCGAACCGATCATGATCACATCGGCACCGGCGGTGATCGCCTTGGGCAACTCACCGGAATACTTGATGCCGCCGTCAGCAATCAGTGGGATACCCGCTTTTTGGGTAATGCGTGAAACGTCGGCAATGGCGGTGATCTGAGGCACACCGACACCGGCAACCACCCGTGTTGTACAGATGGAACCAGGACCGATACCCACCTTAACCGCATCGACGCCGGCTTTGATCAATGCTTCGGCGGCGCCAGCGGTGGCAATATTGCCGGCAATCATCTGCAGGTTCGGATAGGCACGTTTGATCTCAACCACCGAATTGAGCACCCCTTGCGAGTGACCGTGGGCGGTATCGACCACCACAGCGTCAACGCCGGCCTTGACCAGCAGCTCGATACGCTCGTAGCAATCACCACCGACACCAACGGCAGCCGCCGCACGCAGACGACCGAAGTCGTCCTTACAAGACATGGGATATTTGCGAACTTTTTCGATATCCTTGATGGTGATCAACCCCTGGAGGGCATAGTCATCATCCACCACCAGTAATTTTTCGATACGGTGTTTGTGGAGGTGAAATTTGGCTTCTTCGAGGGTGGTACCGGGGGGAACAGTGACCAAGTCATCCTTGGTCATCACGTTCTCGATCGCCTGATCGAGTTGCACCTCAAAACGCAGGTCGCGATTGGTCAGAATACCGACCAGACGACCGTTCTCGGTCACCGGCACACCGGAAATCCGGTATTTTTGCATCACTTCCAACGCTTCATAGATCTTCTGTTTTGGACGCATGGTGATGGGATCGACAATCATGCCGCTCTCAGATTTCTTAACCTGATCGACCTCCGTCGCCTGCTCCTGCGGAGACATGTTTTTGTGAACAACACCGATCCCCCCCTCACGCGCCATACAGATGGCGGTACGCGCCTCGGTAACGGTATCCATGGCCGCCGACATCAACGGGATATTCAGAGATATCGCTTCTGTCAGCTTGGTGGATAGATCAACCTCTTTGGGCAACACTTGTGAATGAGCAGGGACAAGAAGAACATCATCAAAGGTAAGTCCTTCCCGTAATTCGGGGTCCAGCATCTGCAGTCTCCTTTATGTAGAAACAATCGTTTTCAAAAAGCGGAATTTTATCGCCGAAAGGACCGAGCGTCAAGCCCTGCCAGCGTCGACATCGTCTAATCTTTCCGTTTATTGCGCCATTATTGCGGAATAAACATCTGGGTATTACTAATTTTGTAAACCACAGCGCTCAACAGGGCAATGGTATGCTCCAGATCCTGTAGCGACAGCACCTCCACCGGAGAGTGCATGTAACGCAGCGGCACACTGATCAATGCTGCGGCCACACCACCCCGGCTCAGCTGCATGACGTTGGCATCGGTTCCCGTTGCACGTGGCATTCCCACCACCTGATAAGGGATATCCAGTTCCTTGGCCGTATCGACCAACAACTGAAACAGCACCGGATTGATATTGGCACCACGGGCAATGATCGGCCCACGGCCAACGCGCAAATCACCGAGCTCTTTTTTGTTGATGCCGGGAGAATCACTGGTAAAACCGACATCCACGGCAATACCGACATCGGGGTTCACCCCATAGACACTGGCTGAGGCACCACGCAGGCCAACCTCTTCCTGAACGGTGGTCACCGAATAGAGATCAACCGGAGCCTGACCACGACGACGAACTTCCTGCAGCACCCGTGTCACCACAAAGGCACCCATTTTGTCGTCAAAGGCCCGCGAGGTCACCAGATCGCCCTGTAGTCGTTCCAGACTGGGGACAAAGGTGATCGGATCGCCGAGTTCAACCAACTCCAGAGCCTGATCGCGGCTAGTACAACCGAGGTCGATAAATTGATCCTTGAATTTGACGACGGTTTCGCGATCCTTGGGTTCCATGAGATGGATCGGTTTTTTACCCACCACACCCAGCACCGGCCCGGCAGCGGTATGCACGTTGACCCGCTGTCCCGGCACCAGATGGGCATCAACACCACCGATGGGAGCAAAATAGATATAGCCGTCATCGTCAATATACTTGATCATGAAGCCAATCTCGTCGCAGTGACCGGCCAGCATCACCCTTGGACGGCCATCACCAACACCATCCCCGACCCCATCCAAGCGCGAGATCACATTGCCCATCACATCGGTGGTCACCTCATCGGCAAACTCGGCCACCTCGCGACGGATAATCCGTTGTACCGGCTGTTCAAAGCCCGACGGACTCGGCGCTTGCGATAATTCTTTGAGTAAATCGTAGTATTTTTGATCCATTCTTCCCTCAATTCCCCTCAATCAATAAAAAAGGGTTCGTGACACCTATATCAAGGGTGTTTGTCGCCAGGGATGGCGGCATCAAGCCCCATGGATGGGTTCATGTGTCCCTTGATATAGGTGTTACGAATCCTCACAGCTGAATAGCTACGAACAATCCAACACCCCAAGATGCGAATTCTTCTTCACATCAACAATGCGCACCGGAACCATCTCGCCGACCAGATCGGCAGGACCGTCAAAATTAACAATACGGTTCCACTGACTGCGACCGAACATCTGGCCATCCCCCTGACGACTCGATCCTTCGACCAGAATCTGCTGCACTTGGTGCAAATCACTGTGCCAGATTTCGGCGCTGATTCGCCCCTGCACCGCCAGTAATTGCTCAAACCAGCGTTGTTTCTCTTCGGCACTGACCGGATCAGCCAACTCAAGAGCCTTAGTCTGCGGTCGCGGCGAATAGAGGAACGAATAGGCATCGGCAAAACGCACCTGCTCCATCAAGTCCAATGTCTGGAGAAAATCGGCTTCGGTTTCACCGGGAAAACCGACAATGAGATCAGTGGTGATACGAATGTCGGGACACTGCTGTTGCAGCGCTGTGACCTGTCTTAGGTATCGTTCGCGATCATAGCCGCGATTCATCTGCTTTAGAATGACATTCGAACCACTCTGCACAGCCAGATGCATGTGCTTACACAACTTGTCCAAGGTTGAAAAACAGTGGATCAACTCGTCGGACAGATCCTTGGGATGGGAGGAGGTAAAACGGAGACGGCTCAAGCCGTCAATCTCATGAACCCGCTCCAGCAGTTCCGGAAAGCTGAGATCACCGCTGCCTTTCTGGCCGTAGGAGTTAACATTCTGACCCAGCAGCGTCACCTCGCGTACCCCCTGATCGACCAATGCCTGCACTTCAGCGACAATATCGCGGCTGGGACGACTGACCTCACGACCGCGCACATAAGGAACCACGCAATAGGAGCAGAAATTATCACAGCCCTGCATCACCGTCACAAAGCGGCCAACGGATCGATCTTGTGCGCGCTGCGGAAACTTATCCAACCGTTGCGCCCCGTCATAATGGGTGGTTTCACACAACTGGCCATGATGGCGCTCCACCTGACGAACCATCTCCGGCAGTTTGTGGACATTGTGGGTGCCGAACACGATGTTGAGATAGGGAACCTTTTGCAGTAACCGTTCCCCCTCCTGCTGAGCCACGCAACCGCCCACCGCCAGAATCAGGTCGGGATTTTTATCCTTAAGGGGCTTAAAGCTGCCGAGGTGACCGTAGACCTTGCGCTCGGCCTTGTCTCGCACCGAACAGGTATTGAGCAGGATCAGATCCGCCTGCTCCACAGTGGACACCGGCTGATAACCGCACTGGCCGAGTAAATTCACCATCCACTCGGAATCAACCACATTCATCTGGCAACCAAAGGTCTCGATATAAAATGATTTGGACATAACGTTGATGGTCTCGCAAAAACAAATAAGATGGCTAAGCAAAAATTTCGAACTACAAGGCGTGGTGGTTTTTCAAGGGCAAAAGCATACATGTTGTATGTCGAGGTCTTGAAAAAACGCTGCAACGCCATTAACGTTGAGTTCTTTTGCTCAGGACTCCATCCTCTCGGGAGGATGGCATTTGAAAAATTGATCGATATGACCAGATGAGCCGCCAAATGTCAATCTAAAAGCGGAAAAAAGCGTTATCTCTCCCTGACAAACTGCTAGGAGACTGTTGTAGCGCTCCCCTCAACATGGGGCTGTAACACAGCAAACGGTTTCTGGGGATATTCGACACAGCACAACGTTAACTTACGCGTCCCCGCCTCCAGGTAAAGATGACCCAACAGCTCTCCAACGGGCTGTACTCGCAGGTAGCTCAGCTCCGACAACGGCACCTCGATCACTTTGCGCTTCGGTATGCCGCAATGGATCAACACCCGGCTATCGGTTATGGCAAAAAAGACCCGTTCCCATTCCCAGCGTGCCATCAGCAGTTGACCAATACTTAGATAGAGACCAAGCAAGACAAACGGCAGTGGAATCACCGACCAGAACCACTGTGCCTGCTGCTGCGCCAGCTCACTGCCGGCAACCTGCCACCACAATGCCAACGCCAGAACCACACCACCGAACAGTGCCCGCGGCCAACGCCGAAAAGTAAAACAGCGTGGGGCCGGACGTCCCTGCCATACCAGTTGTTCACCATCGATTAGAATATCGGACCAGTCCATCCCTTGCTCTCCCCCTCGTTCTCTTTATTCTTCCTGATTGGTATCAATCTTCCGCTGCACCCGAAAACAATCCTCAGCTTCGTCTCTCCCGCAAAGGCGGGAGTCCAGAACTCTCGGTAAAACCAGCCTTCGCGGGCATGACTGGATACGAAGAGAAGAACCTAAACGGAAGATTCGTGCTAATCAGGTTATTCTTCAATCAGCGGGTAATTGCTCTAACTGACGCCGCGCCGCGCGCCCCAGTTTCCCCCTACCATCGGCATCAGCCACCTGCTGATAGAGTGCCCGCGCCTGCGCCAGCTGTTGGCGGGCCTGATAGCCTTCTGCCAGTAGATAGCTACTCTGCAAGGTCGGCAACAGGTCATGGCTGCGCTGCAACTGCAGCATCGCCTGCTCCAAATTATTCTGCTGTAAATGGATATAGCCCAACCCCAGACGACTACGATAGTAGTGACCATTGAGATTGACGGCCTGGCGTAAATAATGTTTCGCACTATTGAAATCGCCCACCTTCACATAAGCCAAGCCGAGGCCGGTCAACAGCAGACTTTGCTCCGGCGCTTGGGTCGCAGCTTGAAGATAGAGGGCAATCGCTTGCGGCAAACGATCTTGCCGCTCCTGCTGACGAGCCTGCTCAAACACCTCATAACCTGCCGCCAGGGTCCGTAGAGATTGCAGCGCCTCGTTAAATGCGCCCTGCTGCGTCGCTGAAGGTCCTGTCCCCAGTTCCGCTGTCAAATTAAACTTGCGGCAGCCGCCGACAGCGGCCAAAGCCTGTGGATCAAAACCGGCATCACGCAACATGACAGCCGCCAGCGCATCGGCCTCAACCTCCTGTTGCTCAGTATAATTAAACGCGGTCAAAAACTCCGCCAGATGCTGTCCCTGAGTGACGACACTCTCAGCATCATCTGTCGGACCCAGTAACGAAAACAGCGGCAGATGCCCACGCAACACCTTACGTCGTAGCGCCTCATCCAGAGCGTGACGATGAATGATATGCGCCATCTCATGACTGAGAATCACCGCTAACGGCTGAGGTGAATCCAGCGCCAGCAACAAACCACGATTGATCAGCACCATGCCACCAGGCACCGCCTGCGAATCACGTCCTGAGTCATTAACGACCACAAACCGAAATGGCACTCCATCACAGGAACTCACCGCCACCAGCCGCTGACCAAGGTCGGTTACATACGCAGCCAGCACCTCATCGCCAAAATCTCCGCCTGCTTCCTGAATCAGCCACTGCGCAGCCTTGGATCCCAAAGCGATCTCCTGGTTGAGATCGATAGCGGTCAAGACCAATCCTTTTTGCCCGGACAACGGGTTGCTCATACAACTGACCAGCAGCAGAGATAAGAATATGCAACAAACCACCCAGTACAGAGATCTCAAACGCATCACATCACTCCCGAACACAGATTATTATCGCCATAGCATAAATCAGCAGTGTAAAGAGGATAGACACTCCCCGCAACCGCGAAACTCATTTTTTAATAGCCAAGCCTATAGTGCTTAGTGTATTGTGTCGCGGTTTTGCCTATTTACACACCCAAGGAGACACTCTCGAAATGAGCTCAAAGATCAGAAACATTGCTATTATCGCCCACGTTGACCACGGAAAAACCACCCTGGTAGATGCCATGCTGCAACAATCCGGAGTGTTCCGCGCCAACCAGGCGATCACTGAACGGATTATGGACAGCAACGATCTGGAAAAAGAGCGCGGCATCACCATCCTTTCGAAGAACCTCTGTATTGAACATAACGGTCTGACAATCAACGTTGTCGATACCCCGGGCCACGCCGACTTCGGTGGCGAGGTGGAACGCGTATTGAAGATGGTCGATTCCGTTCTTCTTCTGGTCGATGCCTTTGACGGCCCCATGCCCCAGACCCGTTTTGTCCTGAAGAAATCCCTCGACTTGGGTCTCAAGCCCATCGTGGTTATCAATAAGATCGACCGCCCCGGTGCCCGCCCCGAAGAAGTGGTGGACATGGTATTCGATCTGTTCTGCGAACTCGACGCCGACGAAGATCAATTGGAATTCCCCATTGTCTTCGCCAGTGCCAAGAGCGGTTATGCCCGCTTCGAGCCCAACGACGACAACATGGACCTGGAACCGCTGTTCCAGACCATTGCTGACAAAGTTCCCGCTCCGGATGTTGATCCCGATGCACCGTTCCAGTTTCTGGTCACCAGTATCGATTACAACCACTACATCGGTCGTATCGCCACCGGCAAGATCTTTAATGGTACCGTAAAAGAAGGTGAAACCGTTGCCCGGATTGATAAAGACGGAAACATCACCCGCAACCGCATCTCCAAGCTGATCGGCTATCAGGGAACTCAGCAGATCAGCATCGATGAAGCCAGTGCCGGTAACATTGTCACCATCGCCGGTTTCGAGGATATCAGTATCAGCGAGACCCTGGCTTCGACTGAAGATCCACAACCACTGCCCTACGTCAACATCGACGAGCCGACCCTGTCGATGAACTTCATGGTCAACAGCTCACCGTTTGCCGGTACCGAAGGCAAACTTGTTACTTCACGTAACATCTACGACCGTCTGCAAAAAGAGCTGCGCACCAATGTTTCGCTGCGGGTTGAAGAAACCAACAACACCGACACCTTCAAGGTCTCCGGTCGTGGCGAGCTTCATCTGTCGATTTTGATCGAAACCATGCGCCGCGAAGGGTTTGAGCTGGCGGTATCCAAGCCGCAAGTTATCCTCAGAGAAGAGAACGGCCAGAAGCTGGAACCGATCGAATTCCTGTGCATCGACGTCCCCGAAGAGTACCAGGGCACGGTGATCGAAAAGCTCGGCCAGCGTAAAGCCGAGATGATTTCCATGAAGCCGATGGAAGGCACCAACCGCCTTGAATTCAACATCCCGGCGCGTGGTCTGATCGGCTTCCGTACCGAGTTTATGACCGACACTCACGGTACCGGCATCCTGTCACACAGCTTCCTCGAATTCGCTCCGCATAAAGGAGAGATCGAAGGGCGTAAAAACGGCGTTCTTATCTCTATCGACGCTGGTGAAACTGTCGCTTACTCACTGTTCAACCTGCAGGATCGCGGCGTACTGTTTGTCAATCCCGGCACCAAAGTCTACGAAGGGATGATCATCGGCCAGAACGCCAAAGAGAGCGACATGATCGTCAATGTCAGAAAAGGGAAAAAGCTGTCCAACGTCCGTTCTTCGGGCACTGACGAAGCAATCCGACTCACCCCGCCTCACATTATGACCCTGGAGCAGGCGCTGGAATATATTGGCGATGACGAACTGGTGGAGATCACCCCTGATTCGATCCGCCTGCGCAAGAAAATTCTCGACGCTAACGATCGCAAGAAGAGCGAAAAGAAAAAATCGGCTTAAGCCGTTTCAGCTGTGTTTTGTAAAAAAGGGCAGGCCCATGTGACACATGGGCCTGCCCTTTTTTGGTTTTAATCACCCATTTGGTGCTGAACAGTCCGCTATAATCCACTGTAACAAAACCGGGACTGCCCCCAGCCTCACCGGGGGCTGTCCCAAGGCTTTTGCGGTGCAAGGCGTCTACCCTACCTTGGCTCTTGAAATTTAATACGGAGAGTGTCCCGAGTTTCCCCCGAGTTTCCCCAAAGAAATTACAGCAGGCGAGATGCCTGCTCAGATCAGTTTTTAGTTGAATGACAGATGAAACAACCGCCCGAGCCGCCACCGCCGGCCATCATTGTAGAATAATCCCAGCGCAGCATATCCGGATAGTTACTGGCATGGGCTACATGGCAGGAGAGGCACGTAACGACATCACTGCCTGGGGTCACTACACTGCTTGAGGCCTCCGGAACAGTAAGCCGTCCGACAGGTGCATCCAGGTTGTATTGCGTATAATCAGCATAGCCACCGGTTGACGGCAGCACTATATCAGTAGGATGGCGGAGAAACGGTGAGCTTATTGTCGTGCCTATCCCCTCGAATTCTTCATAGGACAAGGTATGATACTGACTGTGGCAAGTAGCACAATACCCACTAATTGTACCACTCCGAGATATAACCATTCCGGCGGTCGTATGGCACCTTGTTGCGCAATCCAATTGTAAAGGGGATGACGCGGCAGAATATTCGTTATGATTATCAACAGTGGCATTCTCTTGCCAGTCAGAACTTTCCAATCCTTTTACCTTGTGAAGAAAACGATAACTTTTATACGGCCAGAAGGCATCGTTTAACTGGCCACTCTCATTTTTATGATGGGAACCGGTTATTCCTACAATAGGAATAATCGATTGTGTAGCACGCCTTACTCCATGACATCCGGCTCTAAAAGAAGCGCAGCTGAGGGTATCAGTGTTAACCCAATGATCACCGTGGATAAAGCCGGGGGTGCAAAAAGCGTATCGTCTCTTCCGGTAAGGGCTGCTATGTTGTGTCCTTTGTTGTCAGCAGCCCCACCTCCTGCCACCCCAGTGATATAACCAAAGTTTCCTCCGGCCAAATCGTTCGCACCACTATGCATCACTTGGGGTACTTTGTTTGGTCCCATCATCACCGTTGGCGTACTAGCACCCTGGGCATGGCAGCCGAAACATGTCTCCCTGAGCAATCCGGCATTAGGCGTTCCCGCGTTCAGAGGATCACTGTCCTGACTGTTATGCATGGTGTGACAGTTGGAACATGGTCCACTAATAACAGCAAGTGATAGACCCGGTTGAATAACTTGGATCAGACAGATGATTGCAACTGTGATCATTGCAAAATGGATACATCTTTGACGCATAACGATTAATATCCTCCGACATGATACCCCTTATTAAAGGAGTACATTAAGATTAAGGTCGGTTGTCAAGACCCACAAAAGAACATTCTTTCTATTTTACGCGAATTCAGACAATAAGCGCAACCTGAATTCAACTTGTAAGTGCAACTCTAGTTGCTTGGTTTGAATGTTGAGACATTCCTGAGAGAGGTTGGTAAAATTCGCTAACCAGCTCACCGCGCCCACTATCCTGCGTCAGAACAGTCACAGAAACAAGCGCCGGAATTGATCAGGCTGAGTGAGAAGAGTGAGAAGAGTGAGAAGAGTGAGAAGAGTGAGAAGAGTGAGAAGAGTGAGAAG
>JAGGYC010000136.1 GCA_021162745.1 Desulfuromonas sp.
CAATAAGCAAACATCCGGGCCAGGTTTGGCTAATCAGTATTTTCACGATATAATTGAATAATGCAAACTCAACGAGTAGATACTTTAATCATAGGCGGCGGCATCAGCGGGCTGTCTGCGGCCAGACGCTTAAATGAAGTCGATCGGGATTTTCTGCTGGTGACGGATCGTTTGGGCGGGCGCATGTTTCACAACGATGATGCCTCCATGAATTTCGGCGTCACATATATCAATGATGACTACAAATATGTAACGCCATTTATCGGCAAGGGACAGCCTTTTCATTTATCCGAGGTTTTTGCCGGCAACAAGCAACAAATAGTCCCGTTTCTGCATCCAAGCAACATAAAATATGCTTTCCCGGCCTTTCGTCTCTATTTCATGTTGCAACGGCTCAGAAAGGAACTGAGAGCTTTCAGGAAAGAATCCGAGCATATCCCTCAACACCTTCTGATAGAAAATTACCCCTACATGAGGTCGCTGGCCCGAACCAATGCCCTGGATTTTGTCAACGCCCACAATCTTCAGGGCCTGAATGAACATTACTTTCGCTATGCGTTTGGAGCGACATGCTTTGCCGACGTCAAAGAAGCCAGCGCGCTGTTTTATCTTGGCGTGCTGTTCCCGTTGATCGTGAAAACGCATATGGCGGACCTTTCCGGAACGTACGAGAAATTGACCTCCGGCATCAGCAATCGCATCCATTATGGAAAAGTTGTTGCAGTAACCAGGCGAGGAGATACACGTTTCCGGGTGAAAATTGCCGGGCAGCAAGATTGGTTGGCAAAGCATGTGATCTTTTCTGCCCCCTACCATAATACTGGTAAGATCTATCCTGTCCCCGCTTCGGCGCACATGAAACCGGCGACGGTCATGTATGTTCGCGGACGCAAAAAACCGCCATACGCCGACAAGCATTTTATCCTGCTTGATCCTGCAACGTCTTCTGTCAGCTTGATCTGGTCACAGCACGGCGACAAGGATCTTCTGCTCTGTCTGCAACCTGAGCCAGATTTGGACCCGTTTTATTCTGAATATAAGGTGCTGCAAAAGGTCGACTGGAAAACGGCAGTGGTTCTTTCCAATGAAGAATGGCTGCCGATGAATTTTGAACCCAACCTCTATCTTGCTGGGGACCAGAACATCTGCGGTCTTGAGGACAGTTTCCTGTCAGGCCGTTGTGCTGCTAACCAGATTATCGAAAATGGCTGAAATGAAGAATTATGATTACATCGTGATCGGTTCCGGCATCGGTGGCCTTTTCACCTCGGCTCTTTTGGCAAAAAGTGGAGCGAAGGTGTGCCTGCTTGAGCAGCATAAGGTTCCGGGAGGCTACGGGCACAGCTTTTCCTTCAAAGGCTATACGTTTGGTGCCGAACTGCATTATATCTGGAATTGTTCTGCCAATGAAGATGGCGGCAAGATTTTTCGCAAACTCGGACTTGATAACGAAATCACGTTTACCCCGCTGAATGAGCAGTGTTTTGACCGCCTGGAATTCCCAGGATTCTCTTATGAGATCGCAAAAGGGTTTGACCTGAATGCCCAAAAGCTGTCCGAGCTATTTCCCGGTCATCGAAAAGGACTCAAACGCTATTTCAACATCATTGAAACACTGCATGATGAAATGACGAAAATGCCCTTTTCTTTCTCTCTTCGAGATTTACTGCCTTATGCTTTTCGACTCAGGCATGTCTTACGTTACAAAAATTGGACGACTCAGGATCTTTTTAATCACTTGGGTTTCCCTCTACAGTTACAGTCGATTCTTGCCGGCCAAAGCGGAAACCTGCTGCTCTCCCCCGATCAGTCCTCCTTGCTGGTCCATGCGGCAATGGTAACGGGGCTTGATCGTAGCGCGTGTGTGCCGACGCATGGTTACCAACATCTGTTCAGCACCTTATCCACCTTTATTGCTGCCTGCCCCGACTGTGACGTCCTCTTCGGTTGCCAGGTTACAAATATTGACTGTGATGGCAATCACGTCTTAAACGTGGTAACTGCCGACGGCAGAGAATTATCCGCAGACAACTATATTTACAATGGAGACCCGAAGTTACTCGGTCAACTTTCCGGCGAGGCACCGCCTGTTGCTTTCGGCAAGAAATTGAACTATTCCTATTCTCCCAGTGCTTTCACACTTTATCTTGGGTTAAAGGATATCGATTTACCATCATTCGGCTTCGGGGCCTGGAATGTCTGGCATTACGCGGATGAGAGCGTGAATAAAAGTTTTGCTAAGCCATTGGCAGAAGTTGTCTATGAGAATCCCACTCTGTTTATTTCCACCCCCACTCTCCATGGAGCAGAAAGGAACGCTCCGGACGGTTGCGAGCAAATGGTGGTTTGTACGCCATGCTCCTACGATTACTTCAAGTCTTTTGAGATGCAGGGACGCAAGACATATCTGGCTGAAAAAAAACGGATAACCAATTTGATGCTGGACCAGGTAGAAAAACATTACATCCCTAACCTGAGGGACCACATTGATTTGTTGATTGCCGGCTCGCCATTAACGATGGAACGTTACATGTTTGCACCAAAGGGCAACTGTTACGGAGCCGATCTTACACCACATAACTTTAATATCGGCAAACTGGATTACAGATCCCCCTACAGCAACCTGTTTTTTGTTGGCGCAACGGCCGGCATACCGAGTTTTGCAGGCGGGATTCATTTTGCTGCTTTACTCTATGAAAAGCTGACCGGTGACAAAGTGTTATGAATTTTATAGAAACAGAGGGAATGCCGTTGCCGATGGTCACCAGCCATGACATCTTTTTGGCGCTCTCCATGGTAGTTGCAAAAATTGACAGAGCCATACAGTGCTGATAAAATAGCCGTACACTTTCAGCGGATGGAGTTTAAAATGCCAACACGTAAATTAACAGTTCGCCTCCCCGAAGAAGAGATAGATTTTGCCAAAGGGTATGCTGCCCGGCACGGTCTAACCATGACTCAATTGATCGACCGCTACCTGAAGAGTCTACAACACCTTCCTGAGGGGGATCTGAATCCCGATATTATTCGCTTTAGCGGTATCATTCCCGAAACCGTTGACAGCCGTGATGAGTATTATTCTGCTTTGGAGGAGAAGCATAAATGAAGCTCATGCTTGACTTGAACGTCATCCTGGATGTTGTACAAAAACGACAGCCGCACTATACGGCATCAGCCCATATCCTCAATTATACACTTGAAAATAACAATGGCTGCATCGCCGCCCATGCAATCACCACTCTGCATTATTTGGTCAACAAATATTCCAACCGCCAACAGGCCGATGAACTTGTCGATTGGCTTCTGCAAAATTTTACGATTACAACAACCAATAAAGAAACGTTTCTACGCGCCCGTGTTCTAAACTTTTCTGACTTTGAGGATGCAGTAATTTGTGCGTGTGCCGAACAGCAACAATGCGATTACATCATCACACGCAACAGCAAAGATTATCGACACTCAACGGTTCTCCCCTTAACACCGGGTGAATTTATCGCCCAACGGAGTCATTAGATTCAAACCGCCTCTACGACGTGTTGCGACACAGCACAGATAACGTAAATGGAACTGCCCATAAAAACGCCCCACTGATAAAAACCAGTAGGGCGTTTTGTTCTCTTTAAGAAGCGTAGCTTAATACCGATAGTGCTCCGGCTTATAAGGCCCTTCGACATTCAGATCGAGGTACGCCGCTTGTTTTTCCGTCAGACGGGTCAACTTTGCTCCCAGCTTGCCGAGATGCAGCTGGGCGACCTTCTCATCAAGAATCTTGGGTAACACGTAGACTTGCCTGTCATACTTGTCGTTGTGCTGCCACAATTCAATCTGAGCCAGTACCTGATTGGCAAAGCTGTTACTCATGACAAAGCTGGGATGACCGGTGGCACAGCCCAGGTTCACCAGCCGTCCTTTCGCCAGCAGGGTCACCCGCTTACCATCCGGCCATTCAATCTGATCCACCTGGGGCTTAACTTCATGCCAGGTCAGGGTGGGGTCATTGGTCAGAGACTCAACCTGAATCTCGGAATCAAAGTGGCCGATATTGCACACAATGGACTCATGCTTCATCCGATCCATGTGGCTGCGGTTGATGACATCAACATTGCCGGTGGTTGTGACAAAGATATCACCCTTTGCACAGGCGTCTTCCATATCCACCACATTGAAACCTTCCATGCAGGCTTGCAAGGCGCAGATCGGATCAATCTCTGTCACAGAGACAATGGCACCCAGGCCACGGAACGCCTGAGCACAGCCCTTGCCGACATCGCCATAGCCGAGCACAATGCACTGCTTGCCGGCAATCATGACGTCGGTGGCGCGCTTGATGCCGTCAACCAGGGATTCACGGCAGCCATAGAGATTATCAAACTTGCTCTTGGTGACCGAGTCATTGACGTTGAAGGCCGGGAACATCAGGGTATTATCGCGAGCCATCTGATAGAGACGATGGACACCGGTGGTGGTCTCTTCACTGACACCGATCAGATTCTTGGACAGTTTGCGCCAGAAATTGGCATCTTCTTCGAGGGTCCGATTCAACAGAGCATCGACGGTGCGAATTTCTTCGTGATCCTGGCAGATCGCTGGAATCTGGCCACTCTTTTCAAACTCCAGCTCGCGCTCAACACCACGATGAACCAGCAATGTCGCGTCACCGCCGTCATCGAGAATCATGGTCGGGCCTTCCGGGAACGACAAGGTCTTTTTGGTGTACTCCCAGTATTCCTCAAGGCTCTCACCCTTAAAGGCAAACACCGGCACCCCCGTTGCGGCAATGGTAGCGGCGGCATGATCCTGGGTCGAATAGATGTTACAGCTGGCCCAGCGCACGTCGGCACCCAGATCAACCAGGGTCTCGATCAACACCGCCGTTTGAATGGTCATATGCAATGAACCGGAAATTCTGGCTCCAGCCAAAGGCTGCTGGGCACGATATTCATCGCGAACAGACATTAAACCGGGCATCTCTGTTTCGGCAATGGTGATCTCTTTGCGTCCCCAGTCGGCCAACCCCATATCTTTAACGATGGATTCATTACACTTAGAACTCATTATGTTCTCCTTTTATGCTCAGAAGTTGTTGCACGTAAAAAATGCCAGCTCCAGCAAGCGGGGCGACAAAGATAAATCAAACAAAATAGCGACCAGCAGCCTAGCGATAATATCAACCGTACCGCAGTTGAGCACAGCGGGACTGACAGCCAGCGATCATAGCCGTTCACCACCCGCCGTGCCGATGTCTCATCTGCGCCAAGACACCAAGACAGAACATACGGAACAAGCCAAAAACAATGCGACACGGTCAAACCGAAACCATACCAGAAACGAAAATATTGAACCAATGATAAACGCGCCGGCTTTTGCGAAAAACAACATAATATTGATGGTGATGACGTTAGCGGGCAATCATCTGCGCTGTCACCTCCACATTCGACATAGCCTGCCATCACCGGATTGAGCAAGTCGAACTGGCCACTACCGTAAACCAGCAACAGCAATGCATTTCTGAACTGGCGTCGCCACATCCCTTCTGTTTCATAGCGCCGACTGGAGGTGTGTAACACCCCCGGCAACAGCAACCAGTCCCCTTGATTCCAGACCCGATCGGCAAACTCGACATCTTCGAGAATCGGTAGGGATTCATCAAATCCCCCCAGTTGCAACCAATCGCTACGCTGAATCATCATCCCCTGATCCCCATAGATCGTCCCGCGACGATTAAGCGATGACTTGGCTGACAAGTAGCGATAAATCCACGCACAGGAGGTGTGGGTAAACTGTAACGGAAAATGACCGACACAACAGCATGAATCATGCTGCGCCGCCTGCCGGGCATAAAATTGCAACGCTCGACTCAGGAACTGCGAGTCCTGCCACAGGCTATCGGCATGAAGGAACAGCAGCACGGCAGCCGATGAGTTGGACACAGCGCGATTCATTTGCCGTGCGCGGCCACGCTCACAGTCAACATAAAAAACCGAATGCTTTGACTGTTGTTGATAATCGGTAATCAGTTGCGACGAACGATCCGTTGAACCAGCGTCGCTGAACACGATATCGAGGCTCAGATCCACTTGGGACTCCAATGCCTTGAAAAAGAACGGCAACACCGTTTGTTCATTATAGAGGGGGATGATAACCTGAAGGTCGGCTATGAGACGAGAAGAGATCATCAATCAGACAGACGCGGGAATACGCCAGGTACTGACGAAGGAATAGAAAATATCGCGCAAGGCCCCAACCGGGGCCTTGCGCTGACGAATTGACTATGGGGAGTTATAATCCGGCGCGACTACGCAAGGATTCAACGCGGTCGGTTTTTTCCCAGGTAAAGTTAGGCAATTCACGACCAAAGTGACCATAAGCTGCGGTGGGTCGATAAATAGGACGCAACAAATCCAATGTCTCAATAATACCGGCAGGACGCAGGTCAAATTCCTGACGGATAATGCGAGCTATTTCGTTGGAAGAAACCTTCCCGGTACCAAAGGCATTAACCATCACGCTTACGGGCTCAGCAACACCGATAGCATAGGCAATCTGCACTTCACACTTATCAGCCAGACCGGCGGCAACCACATTCTTTGCCACATAGCGCCCCATGTAAGAAGCACTGCGGTCAACCTTGGACGGATCCTTACCGGAAAAGGCACCGCCACCATGGGAGCCTTGGCCACCATAGGTATCAACGATAATTTTACGCCCGGTCAGACCACAATCGCCCATGGGGCCACCGACAACAAAACGACCGGTCGGGTTGATGTAGTATTTAGTCTTGCCATCAAGCAGATTGGCCGGCAACTCTTTCTTAATCACCTCTTCCATCACCGCTTCTTCAAGATCGGCATGGGAGACTTCCGGTGTATGTTGAGTGGAAACAACAACCGCATCAATACGGAACGGTTTATCGTCGATATACTCGATCGACACCTGAGACTTGCTGTCGGGACGCAAGGAATCAAGAACATTCTCTTTACGCACAGTCGCCAGCCGCTGAGTCAGGCGATGGGCATAAACAATCGGCATCGGCATCAATTGCGGAGTATCATTACAGGCAAAACCAAACATCAGCCCCTGATCACCAGCGCCCTGCTCCTTGTGCAGCCCCTCGCCAGCCGTAACCCCTTGAGCGATATCAGGAGATTGACGGTCCAGTGACGTCATCACCGCGCAGGTCTCAGCATCAAAACCCATCTCACAACCCACATAACCAATCTCACGAATGGTATTGCGAACAATGTTGGCATAATCAATATGAGCATGGGTGGTAATTTCACCGGCAAGCATGGCCATGCCAGTGGTTACCAGGGTTTCACACGCAACACGAGCGGTACTATCCTGTTCTAAAATAGCATCAAGAATCGCATCGGAAATCTGATCAGCCATCTTATCTGGATGACCTTCGCCGACGGATTCAGAAGTAAACATAAAGTCGGTCATTGGCATGTTAAATATCCCTTTCAAGTCTATAAAATTCGGAGTGCGAGTATATGTTATTCTGGTTTATGCAGCAAATCAATAATGCATAGGATGAGGGAAATCAAAAATCCAGATCGACTTGAGCATCAGGAAAATGATGCCTCATTGCTGATTCAAGATAATTCATCACTTCGGTAGCCGTTGAGCGTTGTAACAGTTGCTCCAGCAACTCATTGCCGTCGGCGGCATTCCATTGCCTCAGCAATTTTTTCACCCGTGAGATGCCACAACTATTCATGGACAATTCGGTATAACCCATAGCCAGCAGTACCAGACTAGACATCGGCTCCGATGCCATTTCACCACAGATACAGGCCTTGATTCCAGCCTGACGTGCAGCATCGACCACCCGCTTAAGAGCGCGTAGTATCGTCGGATGAAACGGTTCATAGAGATAGGCCACATGCTCGTTGCCACGATCAACCGCCAGGCAATACTGGATAAGATCGTTGGTACCGACAGAAAAGAAATCAACCTCCCGGGCAAGCAAATCCGCCAGAAAAACAGCTGAAGGTGTCTCAATCATAATGCCCACTGCAAGCTGCTCATCAAAGGCAATATCTTCACCGCGCAGCTCATCCTTGACCTGATTGAGCATCTCTTTACAGGCACGCACCTCTGCGACACCTGTGATCATGGGGAACATCAACCGGACACAGCCATAGGCTGAAGCGCGCAGAATAGCGCGCAACTGAATCTTGAATAATGTTTTCTCGTGCAATGAAAGACGGATGGAGCGCAAGCCCATAGCGGGATTGGCTTCATCCAGCAAACTGATATCTGCAACAAACTTATCACCACCGACATCCAGCGTCCTGATCGTTACCGGATGGGGGGCAATTTTTTCAACCAGACTGCGATAGCCTTCAAACTGGTCTTGCTCCGATGGCGGCTCAGAGCGGGACATATACATAAATTCAGTACGCAACAGGCCGATACCGGTTGCTCCGTTCACCAGAGCCATCTCAGCCTCATCAGGCAACTCCAAGTTGGCCTGTAAGTTGATTTTGACACCATCGATGGTCTGTGCCGGCAACTCGCAAAATGTCTGCAGATGTTGCTGATAAAATTCGTAGCGTCGTTTCTTTTCCAGATATTCCTGCAGGGTATCCGAGTCGGGATCAAGGATAATGATGCCACTGCTGCCATCAATGATAATGGCCGTGCCTGAAGTCACCTGATCGGTAATGTTCTCCAAGCCGACAACGGCAGGAATCCCCAGCGAGCGCGCCAGAATAGCGGTATGAGATGTTCGACCGCCGAGATCGGTGACAAAGCCGACAATCTGTTTTTTATCCATCTGCAACGTATCCGCCGGAGACAGGTCATGGGCAACAACGATGGATTTCCGCTCAAGGGAGGTGATCTGCTGCTGAACTTTGCCACGGATATTGCGCAGGATTCTTTCCCCGACCAGCTCAATATCGGAGCCACGCTCACGCAAATATTCATCCTCAATGCAATCGAAACTCTGACGGAATTGGCGCAACACCCGTTTGAGCGCTCCCGAGGCATTGATTCTTTGTTCGGAGATCAACTGCGTGGTGCCGGAGAGCAGCATCTGGTCATCAAGAATCATCAACTGCGTATCAATGATATAAAAATGTTCGGCCTGAGCATGATGAGACAGCTGAGCCTGGATATCCCGCAACTGTTGACGAGACAATTCAATAGCAGCATGAAACCGTTCTGTTTCTACAGAAATATCTTCAGCTTCAATCTCATATTCAACAACAGCAACACGTTGCCGGTCGAGAAGATAAACCTCTCCAATGGCGATGCCGGGAGAGGCCGCAACCCCTTTAAACTGAAGACTCTGTTTACTCTTCGCCAAATTTGTCATTGATTAATTGCTCCAGAGCGGCAAGGGCAAGATCAGCGTCTTCACCTTCGGTACGGACATCGATAAGAGTCCCCTTCGGTGCTGCAAGCATCAAGATACCCATGATGCTTTTACCGTTAACTTCAAACCCATCTTTTTCGACGAACACCTCAGCATTAAACGTACCGGCAACCTGAACAAACTGGGCCGCAGCGCGTGCATGGAGTCCCAAGCGATTGATAATTTCGAATTCTTTTTTAGCTATCATCGACTATTTAACTATCCTGTAAAAAAGGCGTATTCAATGGAGACGACAAGGCCACATAAACCAACCAGAACGACAACGAGAGGCAGGCCCTTACGTAAAACAATCATCACGGAAACGATGGTCAACAAAACACCGGCAGCCGTGAGATATGATGCTGAAAAATCCATCGGGTCATGATGAATAATAATGGCAGCCACGCCGCCAAGACAGACAACGGTCAAGCGTTTCAGCACAATCGCAATATCGGCAATATGCCAACGTTGAAGCAGCAGAACAACTTCGACGCCCCGAGAATAACCCAGCCATGGCCCAATCAGCCGGACGATAAAAACCGGCAGATTAAAAAGAGCGAGAAAGAGCAGCGGAGACCACCAATAGCCCAATGCGCCACCGGCAACGGCCAGCGTACAACATAGCGGTCGCAGACCACCCCAAAAGAACGCATCCCCGGCAGCAGCAAATGGAGCCATTACAGCCTCAGAAAACGCATGGGACGCTATGGAAACGGGTTGCTCCAGGCGTTGTTGCCGCTCAAGAGACAAAACAGCCGCCGCAATGGTCGGAACCAGAAAAATATTGCTGTTAAAGTAACCAAGATAACGTTGCACAATCGGTCGCAGAGACGTTGGCGCATAAAGACGACGAAGTTCGGGGATAAGCAGCCAAGCCCAACCGAGTCCCTGCAATTGCTTAAAATTCCAGCTACATTGCAGCAACAAACTGCGCAGTGTCAACCGAAACAGAGAACGCTTAGACATTGTCCGTAACGTAGCCATCAACAACCCAAAACAAGCAAGAGGCCATAAGTAACGACAAATCCCCCAACCAACAACAAAATCGTGTTCTTTACCCGTAACATTGTCAACGTTGCGGCAATCCCAACAACAGGAAACACCATCGGTAAAATACGACTGCTACCGATGGATAATGAGGATAATGCAGAATCACAGAAAAACAGTAGCGCAAAACCTGCGGCAACGACAAAACCCACGGAAAACAAGGACGCCGCGGCAAACAAAGACAGTCCCGACAGGTGGCTCCAACCTGGATGATGCCATCTATTTCCAGCTAATTGAGCTGCGCTACGCTGAAAAAAATATTCATTGCGATGCCGCGCCCAAACATCAAAGCACTTGCCAACTTCAGCAAAAATAACAGCTAAGATCCCGATGACAACAATAAGGATAAGATCGTGTTCAGCCGCACCGCTGGCAAAAAGCTTGACAAGAACAACACCACCGATTGCCGCCTGCGTATCATCCGGTGCAATGGCGGCACCGACAGGAATCCGCATTATCCACAACAGTTCGAGCATCACCCCCAGCTGTAAAGCCATGGGAAAGATATCCAGAATGAAACCTGCAAGGGCTGCACAGACAAGTGGTCGAGATAGCTGCAGTTGAGCCACTGCCGTACGATCTAAACCGGCAACAACACTGAGCAAAGCGATAAAGAACCACTCACTCATCTCCATTTCAGCCTCTAAGCTCCTCACACTGGCAATCCCAGCACAGTGCCCGATCAGTCGGGATACACTGAGCCGAAATAACCACCCCTAAACGGGCAAGGCGCTCCAGAGTTACCACATCATCCGAACCAAAAGAGAGGGTACGTGAGACACAACGTTTACCTTCTTCGGCGTGCATATTGCCTAAGTTGAGTTTGGAAAATAACAGTCCTTCTTGATATGCGCGTAATGCATCTTCAGGGGATGAAAAAAGTAACAGCACATTATGTTGATCGATCAACCCACTCTGACATAATTGTTGAACATCGGCATGAGAACAAATCTGAGCATCCAGCGTGCTCGGTATAACGGCCAGCATCAGTTGGCGACGAAAGGGATCTTCTGCCACCGCATCATCAACAACAACAATATAATCAGCCTGAACATAGGGCACCCACGATTCTAACACCTGGCCATGAACTAAGCGATTATCAACCCTGGCAAGTACGATGGCCATCAGTGCTCCATTCCTGTCAAAATATCACGCGTAACAACGATACTTTTCTGGCCATAGCTTTGCAAAAAAGTCGTTACCTCCTTGAGTGGCATGGTATTGCGACAACTGGAGAACTTTAAAACCATCGGCAAATTGACACCATTGATCACCTCGATGGCAGGATCGGATAAGAAACGGGCGCTCAAATTAGCAGGCGTGCCGCCAAACATATCCGTCATGATCAAAACACCATCACCCTGAGCACCGACCTCCATGATCGCTTCTCGTAACTGTTGTTCAAGGAGATCGAGATCACAGCCCTGTTCAATAGACAAGAACTGAGCACAAGATAACGGTCCGACAATCGATTCTGCAGCGTTAAGCAACTCAGAGGCCAAACCTGCGTGTGTAGCAATCACCAACCCAATCATCCATCCTCCTTAATCAGATCTCGATGATAGATGGTAACATCTTGTGATTCTTTGAGACAATCACGTAACGCTTCAACAACGGCAACACTTCGATGATGACCGCCGGTACAGCCCACCGATACAGTTAAATAGCTTTTACCCTCTTGTCGATACTGAGGGATCAGAAACCCAAGCCAAGAGCGGGTTCTTATCAAGAAATCCCGACAAACCGGTTGCCCTAAAACAAAATCCCGCACCGGCTTATCACAACCAGACAGCGGACGCAGCGATTCGATATAATGCGGATTGGGCAAAAAACGGACATCAATGACAAGATCGGATTCCAACGGCACACCATAACGAAAGCCGAACGATTGTAGTCGCACAATCATCGGCACCCCCATGTCATTGGATCCATAGAGATTTCTTAAAACACTTGCCTTGAGCTGATGGACTGAAAGGGCCGTCGTGTCAAATACAATCGTGGCTATAGACCGCAATTGCTGGAGCAAAATTCGCTCTTCAGCGACAGCAGCTGCAATTGAATTATAACTGGATAGAGGATGGCGACGTCTGGTAGTCGAAAAACGACGAACCAACTCGTCGTCGGCGGCATCGAAAAAGAAGACCTCCAACTGATACCCGGCGGCTTTCACCACATCAAAAACATCTTCGCAACCGGTCATAAAATGCGGATTACGCACATCCATGACAATAGCGACGCCAACACGATCAACAATGTCGCCACCGCCCTGTTCAAAGAAACTCGGCAATAATGTAATTGGAAAATTATCAATCACATAAAAGCCTTCGTCCTCAAGAACTTTTGCGGCCGTTGACTTTCCCGATCCAGACAAACCCGTTATAATGATAAACCGCACACGCTACTCCAGATTGTCTCCGATGATGACATGGGAATGAAGCTGCGCGACCTCGGCCATCCGTTTCTCGAGGCGATCCTGAAACTCTCGAGCACTATTATAGCCCATCTCTTTCAACAACTGATTTCGCGCACCAACTTCGATAATCGATGAAATGTTACGACCGGGACAAACCGGTATTTTCAACAGCGGAATCTTCATTCCAAGAAGTTCGTAATGCTGTTCATCCAAGCCAAGACGATCATAGGTAGCATCATCTTTCCACTCAAGAAGTTCCATCGCCATATCAATTTTTTTTCTTTCACGGATCGCTGCGACACCAAACAGATGCTTGATATTGATAATACCCAGTCCACGAATCTCCATATGATAATGGAGCAGGTCACTACCTTCACCAAAGAGAACTGCCGGTAGTTTAGTCCGGACCTTGATGACATCATCTGCCACGAGTCGATGACCACGTAAAACAAGATCAAGGGCACATTCACTTTTACCAATGCCACTTTTCCCCATCAGCAGAACACCAACACCGAACACATCGACAAGCACACCGTGCACGGAGGTTGACGGTAACAGTCGCTCTTCAAGAAATTTTGTAATCAAAGAGATAAACGCTGAACTCTTCATCTCTGATCGCAATAAGGGAATAGAGTACTTTTCAGTTTTCTCTAAAAGAATTGCCGGAGGTGTTTGCCCTTTGGTGATAATCAGACAAGAAAACCCCAGTGAGCACAACTGCTCAACGTTAGCGGCAGCGGTTTCCGGGGTCAATTTTTCGAGGTAACTCAGCTCAGTCGAGCCTAATATTTGCAAACGATTCGGATGGAGATAACTGAGATGTCCAGCCAGTGCAAGACCGGGCTTCTGAATACGGTGTGATTCTATATATTTGTCCAGGCCGGCAGCACCGGAAAGCACTTCAAGCTCCAACCCCGTATCCTGTTCCTCCAGCAACTCACGAACACTCAACTGAGCCATAGCTCACCACCTATTCCGTTAAGCTGTCTCTTCTACACGAATGATCTCATAAAGTTCTTCAGCGCTACCGGCGACAAGGAGTTGCTCACGAACATGCTGGTCTTTGAGCAGTTTCGATATCTTGGCCAGCGTTTTCAAATGAACACTGATGGAATCCTCCGGTGCGAGCAAAAGAAAAAACAGATGAGCAGGCTTGCCGTCCATGGAGTCAAAATCAACCCCTTTTTTGCTCCGACCAAAAGCAAGAGTCAATTGCTCAATATTCTTAAGCTTACCATGGGGGATGGCAACCCCCTCTCCAATACCGGTGCTCCCGAGACGTTCCCGTTCCTGAAGCACAGAAAGCACCGCCTCACGATTAAGTCCATGAGCCGAGCGCAACAGCACATCAGTCATTTCAGCCAGAACGTCATCTTTAGACACAGACTGAATGTCAGCTTCTACAGCAGAGGAATCAAGCAGTTCAACAATATTCATAATCACACGATGCAAAAAACAGTACGGGGAAGAAAACTCTTCCCCGCACAAAAATAAGAATTAAGATTTCGGAACAATCAGTCCATAATTACCATCTTTACGACGATAGATAACACTAACCTCTTCGGATGAATCATCGGTGAAAACCAGGAACTCTTTGTCCATCAAGTCCATCTGCATAACAGCTTCATCAACAGACATTGGCTTGGCGGAAAAACTGTGAGACCGGATCACACGGGGCTCTTCAAGTTCTTCGTCAACACTTGCGGCCTCAAAAATTGTTTTTGTCAGATCACGCCCTTTGCCCTTACGCGTCGTATGGCGCTTAAGCTTCTCTTTATAACGCTTAAGTTGACGGTCCAGTTTGTCGACAACGGCATCAATGGCAGCATACATATCATCTGTCACTTCTGCGGAAGCCTTAATCGTAATACCCTTTGCAACCAGGGTAATTTCGGCATTATGGCGGATCTTTTTCTCAACCGTGAGAACTACCTGAGCATCAATCGGCTCTTCAATATACTTATTAACGCGAACGAGCTTTTCCTCAACATAGTTGCGAACAGGTTCACTTGTATCCATATGACGGAAAGTAACGGCAATTTGCATAAATTTCCTCCTTGGCCTAAGTATTAAAATAAACGCTTGCGTGCTGTTGATGAACCAATACCGAGCATTTCACGGTACTTTGTTACGGTACGGCGGGCAATGTCAATACCGTCGTCGTGTAACATATTTACAATCTTTTGATCAGAATACGGTTTTTTCTGATTTTCTTCAGCTATTATTTCTTTTATTCGACTTTTTACACTCTCTGAAGCAACAGAGTCTCCACCCGTTGTACCGATCCCACTATTAAAGAAAAACTTCAATTCAAACAATCCCTGCGGGGTCTGAACATACTTATTTGTTGTAACACGACTAATGGTCGATTCATGCATCTCAATATCTTCGGCAACATCACGCAAAACCAATGGTTTAAGATAACTAATCCCATGGTCAAAAAATTCGCGCTGAAATTTAACGATACTCTTGGTGACGCGAAAGATCGTCCGTTGCCGCTGATGAATACTCTTGATCAACCATAACGCACCACGCATCTTTTCTTGTATATATTCACTGGTTTTACTATCGACATTTTTCCCCGAAAGGGCGTTGGAATAATAAGAACTGATCCGCAAATTTGCCAATCCATCATCGTTCAAAGAGACAACATACTCATCGCCGACCTTGTACACAAAAATATCCGGTGTAATGTAATGAACATCAGGTTCGCTATATTGACTACCGGGACGCGGGTCAAGGCTGGAGAGAAAACGCGCCGCCTCCAGCACTTCATCAATACTGACCCTGCACTGCTTGGCAATAACTGAGTAACGACGGTCTTCAAGCTCTTTTGCAAAATCCGTCATTATCCGCTCAGCAAGGGATCCCTTTTGGCCCAAATACGCCAACTGCAACAGAAGGCACTCTTTGAGATCGCGTGCGGCAACTCCCGGTGGATCGAATTGCTGCACTTCGTAGAGTACATCTTCAATTTGCTCAAGTTCGCCGCCGGTCTGTTCAAGGATCTCCTCAAGGGACGTCGTAAGATAACCAGCATCATCAATATTGCCGATAATCGCTGCAGCAATCACCTTATCAAAGCCATCAAGGGTAGAAAGATTCAACTGCCACATCAGATGGTCCGAAAGCGTTGTCTTTGGCGTCAGCAAGTTCTCATACGAGGGATGATCTTCATCATCAAAGGACTCGGCAACACTGCCCCCCTGCGAAAACCCCTGTAGATACGTTTGCCAATCGTCAATCTGTGCAAGACCATCGGGTTCGGATACCTCTTGAGTCTGCTCTGCATCTTCAGTCGCAGGGGCAGACTCTTCAGCAGGACTTGCCTCCTTTTCGGCCTGACGAAGCTCTTCAGTCTCAGAGACCTCTTCGAGAACGGGATTCTCCTCCAGTTCCTGATTAACGACCTCTTCCAGTTCAACGCGAGAAAGCTGCAATAGCTTGATCGCCTGCTGCAACTGTGGAGTCATAACCAGTTGTTGACTGAGCTTTAATTGTTGGCGTAACTCTAAAGCCATTATATTCCTTGGGTGTTTATTCTGTCGTTATTCCCACCAGGGGAAAAAGAGCTAATAACCACAGTGTATTATGTACACGGAATTTTTTATAGTCGGAAATCTTCGCCGAGATAAATTTCTCTGGCGGTTGAGCTCTGTGCAATCTGTTGTGGCGTACCGTGTTCAAGGATCGTTCCGGCATTCAGAATATAAGCACTGTCGCAAACACCGAGGGTTTCACGAACATTGTGATCAGAGATCAGTACACCGATCCCACGCTGCTTAAGATCCAAAATGATCTTCTGTATATCGATCACTGCCAATGGATCAATACCGGCAAAAGGTTCATCAAGCAGAATAAATCGGGGATCGATAACGAGAGCGCGGGCAATTTCGGTACGACGCCTCTCGCCACCTGACAGCGCATACCCCGGTGATTTTGCGACATGCTCTAAACGGAAATCGCTCAAAAGTTCGCGTAACCGTTCCTGACGTTGTTTAGCATCCGGCAGATGGTATTCAAGAATGGCCAACAAATTTTGTTCGACAGTCAGCTTGCGGAAAACAGAAGATTCCTGTGGCAAGTAGGCAACACCAGCTCCGGCGCGCTGATACATGGGCCAGTGCGTCATCTCTGTGTCATCAAGGAACACCTGCCCGCCATCCGGCTTAACGAGGCCAACCATCATGTAAAATGAGGTGGTTTTCCCCGCACCATTCGGGCCCAACAGACCAATCACCTGACCGGACTCAACCTGCAATTCAACATCGCAGACAACCGTACGTTTTTTATAAGACTTTGTTAAACCGGTCGCTTTAAGAATGTGGCTCACTGCGGTGACTGTCCCGGGACAAAAATGGCTTTAACCCGCCCTTTTTCACCACCTTCAACAATACTCCGATTATCGTTAAGAAAGACGACTATTTTTTCGCCCTCAACCACATTTTCCCCCTGAACAACCCGCGGGTCACCCGTAAGCTCTACCCGACCTTGTTGTTGAAAGAATATCGCCTTTTGCCCCGTGGCAACACGTTGCAACTGAACAATACGAACGTCGGTCTCTGCAACAACCCGATCAATCTCTTTTTTTTCTGAGTCCGTATAGAAAACAGTCAGCTTATCAGCATAAATATAAACATCGCCCTGCTGCGCCTGAACATCACCCTCAAAGATGAAGAAGCCAGCAAAATCATCAGCCTCTAAACGCTGTGAAGTGATATGCACAGGCAAACTGGCATCATGTTTCAGTTCAGCCTGTTCCGCAGCAGAACTCGTCACTAGGACAATCAGGATAAAAACCAGAGTCAACAGATAGCGCACTAATGTTCTCCTCTTTCAATCTGCTGGGGATAGAAGACTGCCGTGACATTTTGCTCCAACGTCATGGTCTTTTTTGCCACATCCAGAGTCAACCCCGTTCCCGCGAGCTCAAGTTGTGCCGAGGTGATATTAACATGCTCATTTGCAACAATAACCCCAGCGGAAGAATCCATCCCCCGGTAAATCACGGAGTTCGTGGTCAAGCGGTAACCATTGCCAGACACAATCACCACATCACCTTCAGCCACAACCAGCTGCTTAGGCAAATGAGCTGTCCCAGAGCGAGCCGTCAACACCACATCGCCCAACTGTTGTTGATCATAGAGACGCATCCGAACATTTTTCAGCACGGACTGTTCCGTCGTGAAATCATGCGCTGCGGAGTCGGCCGTAAGAGTCCAATGGGCCACTCCATCGACAGTTTCCGTATAGTTGAATGACCGCAATGTGACATCAGCCTCCATGACAACATCCTCAATCACCTCGGTCATCGGCGCAATCCGTTCATAAAACAGGATAAAAACCAACAAAACGGCGCACAGCGCAACAAAGGCAAGAACAAGGAAACGGCGTATGTACTCTCGACGATTCATCACTTAAAGATAACACTAACCTGTAATGCGGGTAAAGAGAGCGCTACGGCTATTCGAAATAACGTTGCGCGACCGAAGCCCATAACCCCGATTGACGAAGAAGCATCTCGCAGATTTCTCTAACGGCTCCTGCTCCACCGGGGAGCGTCGTAATATAATCGACATAGGGTTTAATATCGGCAACACCATCAGCAACGGTAAACGCACAGCCAACGCGACGCAAAATCGGCAGGTCGACAACATCATCACCGGCATAGGCGACCTGATCATCGGTCAAATTCAGATCAGAGAGAATCTGCTGATAGGGAACGAGCTTATCCTTGACACCTTGATAGACAATATCGATCTCCAATTCGGCAGCGCGCCGCGCAACAACAGCCGATTCTCGTCCGGTGATGATCCCAACCTTGATCCCTGCCCGCTGCAACAATTTGAGACCATGGCCGTCGCGCACATGAAACGCCTTACTCTCCGCACCGTTACTGTCGTAAATAATACTGCCATCGGTTAACACACCGTCAACATCCAGCAATAAAAGTCGGATACGCTCTATCGATTGTTTTTTCATACCACCCCAGCCTTGAGAAGGTCATGCAGATGAACAATGCCAACCGGCGTCAGATCATCATCCTGCTCAAAAACAAACAAGGAGGTAATCGAGAACTCTTCCATCAACTGCAGCGCCTTGGCGGCGAGGTTGGTGCGCAATATCCGCTTTGGATTACGGCTCATCACCTGAGTCATGGTTGTATCCAGTGAACGCTCGTCTTCGAGGCAGCGGCGCAGATCACCATCGGAAAATACACCAACTAAGTGGCGTTGAGCATCGACCACCCCTGTGATCCCCAGTTTTTTACTGGTAATTTCAAACAGAGCATCCTTAACCGTTGTTTCGGTTGCAACAAGGGGAACATCGTCACCACGATGCATAAGATCGTCGACACGCAACAGTAAGCGCTTACCAAGGGCTCCACCAGGGTGGAATAGAGCAAAATCTTCAGCACGAAAATCTTTTTCCTGCAACAGAGCAACAGCCAAGGCATCCCCCATGGCCAGTGTCGCTGTGGTGCTGGCCGTCGGAGCCAAACCCAGGGGACAAGCTTCTTGGTCTACCGAAATATCCAGAGATACATCACCCGCCTTAGCCAAGGTGCTCTCAGGGTTACCGCTCATCGAGATCAGCTTTAATCCCAACCGTTTAATAACAGGGAGAATACGGATAATCTCTTCGGTTTCTCCGGAATTGGAAACGGCCAGAACGACATCGCCCTTTGTCAACATCCCCAGATCGCCATGAATCCCCTCCGCTGGGTGAAGGAAAAAGGCGGGGGTTCCAGTCGATGCCATCGTCGAAGCAACCTTCTGGCAGATTAAGCCTGATTTGCCCATACCGCTGATCACCAGTCGGCCCTGACAGGCAAGGATCATCTTGACCGCACGACAAAACTCATCGCCAATGCGATCATGCAACGCCAAAACAGCATCCGCTTCGATTTTCAGCGTCTGCCGGGCAACATCAATGATGCTGTTGCCAGATGAGCTATCTATTGTACTCTCTGTTGTCATAATTCTTTCACCACAGCATCTAGGGCCAGCAAGGGCTGCAAAAGATCTTTAAGGTCTTTCAGATAGAGCGAATTCGGTCCGTCACATCGGGCACATTCGGGATCTTCATGAACTTCCCAGAACAAGCCATCAATCCCCGTCGCAACGGCAGCTCTTGAAAGCGAAGCCACATATTCACGCTGCCCTGTTGAAGCTCCACCAGCCCCACCAGGGAGTTGCACGGCATGGGTGGCATCGAAAATAACCGGCTTGCCCAACTCGCGCATAATGGTCAATGATCGCATATCAACAACGAGATTGTTGTAACCGAAAGTCGTTCCGCGCTCCGTCAAGGCAATCTTTGTGTTACCTGTCGACTCAATCTTACCGATAACATGGCGCATATCCCAAGGGGCCTGAAACTGACCTTTTTTAACATTAACGACCTTGCCGCTGTTGCCGGCGGCAACAAGCAGATCCGTCTGACGACACAAGAAAGCCGGGATTTGGATAATGTCGAGCACCTGAGCTGCTGCTGCGACCTGAGACACATCGTGAACATCAGAGACCACGGGCAAATCAAACTCAGATTTCACACGAGCCAACATCTCCAGACCGGCATCAATACCGGGGCCGCGAAATGCATCGACAGAGGTGCGGTTTGCCTTGTCATAGGAGCCTTTAAATACCAGCCCGACACCTAATTCATCGGTCAGTTTCTTCAGGAAGTCGGCAATACGCAGTGTCGTCTCCATATCTTCCAGCACGCAGGGACCAGCCAACAACGAAAACGGTTGACGACCACCAAAACATGCATTCCCTACCTTGAGTTCGGTCATCATCGCTCCCCCTTTGTTTGGCTCAAGCAGGCACCGACGAAGGATTCAAACAACGGATGTGGATCCATTGGCTTAGAACGAAATTCAGGATGAAACTGGCAGGCCAGAAACCAAGGGTGATCTGAAAGCTCAACAATTTCGACCAGCTCGGCATTGGGATTGATCCCGGAGATTTCCAGGCCACACTCGGCAAGTGAGTCACGGTAAGCATTGTTAAATTCATAGCGATGGCGATGACGTTCGGAGATCATCTTTTGTCCGTAAATACGGTGTGCAAGACTACCCTCGATCAGCTCGCACTCATAAGCCCCCAGGCGCATGGTACCGCCCTTACCGGCAACAGACTTCTGATCTTCCATAATGTGGATCACCGGGTTTTCAGCTTCATCTCTAAATTCCGCCGAATAAGCATCATCCAACTTGCAAACATTACGGGCAAATTCAACCACAGCCATCTGCATTCCCAGACAAATGCCGAAAAATGGAACCTTGTTTTCACGCGCATAACCGATTGCTGCGGTCTTGCCTTCGCTACCGCGTTCGCCAAAACCACCGGGAACGAGGATACCATCGACATCGACAAAGGTGTCACCAATGCCATGACGCTCAAGGGATTCCGAATCCACATACTTTAAGTTAACGCGACAATCATTGGCAATACCACCGTGAATAAGCGCTTCAGCCAGCGACTTATAGCTCTCGGTCAATTCAACATACTTGCCAACGATCGCGACGGTTGTCTGTGATGCCGGGTCCTTGACACGTCGAATCACATGTTGCCAAGGAGCAAGATCCGGCGCCTTGGTCCAGATAGACAAACCGTCAACGACGCGCTCATCCAGTCCCTGTTCGTGATAAACAACCGGCACTTCGTAAATGGAACCAACATCACGTGCGGTAATCACCGACTCTTCCCGGACATTACAGAACAGGGCAATTTTACTCTTCATATCACGAGGGATCTCGCGATCACAACGACACAGCAGGATATCCGGCTGAATGCCGATTTCACGCAATTCTTTAACGCTGTGCTGGGTCGGCTTGGTTTTCAATTCACCAGCCGCCGCCAGATAGGGAACCAGGGTCAGGTGGACATACAGAACATTCTCATGACCAAGGTCGGTACGAAATTGACGAATCGCCTCAAGAAAAGGGAGTGATTCGATATCGCCAACGGTACCGCCAACCTCGACGATAGCCAGATCGACATCCTGGGCATTTTCGATAATTTTACTCTTAATCTCATTGGTGATATGAGGGATAACCTGAACCGTACCACCAAGATAATCGCCACGACGTTCTTTGCGAATGACAGAGTCATAGACCTGTCCTGTCGTAAAATTGGATTTACGTGATAAACGTGCGGAGGTATAGCGCTCATAATGACCAAGATCGAGATCCGTCTCTGCGCCATCATCGGTCACAAACACTTCACCGTGTTGGAAAGGGCTCATGGTGCCGGGATCCACATTGATATATGGATCAAGCTTCTGCATGGAAATACGTAATCCTCGGGCTTCCATCAACGCTCCGATGGATGCAGCGGCCAACCCTTTTCCTAAGGAAGACACAACACCTCCGGTTACAAACAGAAACTTGGTTTTCATCTAAATGCCTCCACTTTCGTTACTCATATTTTAATCAGTTACAACGTACCAATACCGGTCAATTTATACACCCTAACCAGGGACACTTTACCGCCAAACACAAGTGCGAAACTTTACACTGAACAAGGGGAAAAAGAAAGGGGAAAACCTCTGCTGTTCGCCGATCAACAGTGACCATTTCGCATTGTTAAAACCTCACACACCCGGTCAAGATCATCAGGGGTATCCACCCCTTGAGATTGCAGTGGAGTCTCGACCACCCGAATCCGGTAACCATGCTCAAGGGCGCGTAGCTGCTCGAGTTTTTCTGCACTTTCCAGCGGCGTAACCTCAAGATGTGGATATGCCAGGAGAAACGCTCGTCGATACACATAGAGGCCAACATGCTTAAAGGAACGGATCTGATCAAACCTTTCCGTTACGTCATCACAATAATCTCGATAACAGGGGAGCGGCGAACGGGAAAAGTACAGTGCATCCCCTTTAACATCGGTGACTACCTTGACGACGTTGGGATTCAAATACTCTTCAACAGTCTGAATCGGCACCATCAACGTGCCCATATCTAACTGAGCATCATCAATCAGTGGCGAAACCGCCAGATCAATCATCGCCGGGTCAATTAACGGCTCATCGCCCTGCACATTGACAATCAAGTCCGATGACAACTGCGCTGCCACCTCGGCCAGACGGTCAGTACCGGTCTCATGCGTGCTTGATGTCATACACACATCACCACCAAAAGCCTCTACAGCGGCGACAATACGCTCATCATCCGTTGCCACAACAACCCGATCCACCAAGCTCGCCTTGCTGGTCTGCTCGTAAACACGTTGAATCATCGCTTTACCAAGGATATCAACCAAGGGCTTTCCGGGAAAACGTGTCGACGCATAACGCGCCGGAATAATCGCTGTAATATGCAAAGCTAACTCCAATCAGTTCAATCAGATGGTCTGACAATCGGGACACAAACCATAGAGTTCAAGTCGCTGATGCGACAGGGTGAAATCGTGGGCTGCCGCCGTTTTCATCAACAACGCCTCGATATTTGAGTCTTCAAACTCAATAATTTTGCCGCATGAATTGCAAATCAAATGATAATGGTGTTCTTCACTGGTGTTCGGTTCATAGCGAGTCTGGCGATCACCGAAATGGCGCTCACTGGCAATACCGCTGTCAGCCAGCAGCTTCATGGTCCGATAAACGGTTGCATAACCGATGTTCGGATTGTCTTTGCGCAAGCGCAAATAGAGTTCCTCAGCCGACAAATGCGACGGCGAACTTAAAAAACCATCGAGAATAATCTCCCGCTGCCGTGTCACCTTCAAGCCATGCTTACCCAGATAGTCACGAAACTGATCTTTTACCGTACTCATTCAGCCGCCCTCTCAGTTGAAATTGAAATTGAAATATCAATTAATCTATCAAAATCACCACAGAGCGTCAAGATCGATGGTCTCGCAAAAACGAATCAGATGGCTAAACAAAAATTTCGTCCTACAAGGCGTAGTAGTTTTTCAAGGGCGAAGGCATACCTGTTGTATGTCGAGGTCTTGAAAAAACGCTGCAACACAGGAGGTCGGACTTTTTACAACGCCATCAAGATTACTTGGCAGGAGCAGCCAACAGATTCTTCAAATACTGCAACACACGCGGTTGACTCCAATCCATGGCGCCAACAACCTTTTCAACGATCTCGCCTTCGGGATTGATAATGAAAGTTTCCGGGTACTTGGAGACACCATAACGTTTTCGAACCTCTGCACTCTGATCAAACAGGATGGGAAAAGTCACGTGATGGGTCTGTAAAAAAGAGCGCACGGCTTGCGGGCCATTCTCTTCAATGTTCACTGCCAGTAACACAAACGGTTGCCCCTGCATCAGATGATGCAGCTTTTCCATGGAGGGCATCTCTTCTCGACACGGTGGACACCAAGTGGCCCAGAAGTTCAACACCACCACCTTGCCACGCAGGGAGGACAACGTCAGCTCCTGTCCGTGCAGATCTTTGAGTTGAAAATCAGCGGCCATCATCCCGGAAGCTGACGACGGCGACACTTTATTGGTCGTCTGTTGTGACGCCTGTCCAAAGAAAATAATCGCGACCACCAACACCGCACCAACGAACAGCACTAAACGTTTCATTCCACCCTCCGAAACCCGGCACTTCCAGCCAAACAATTCAATCGCTTACTCCAGCCAAATTCAATTATCACCACGTTCAATACAACCTATATAACGTGGCCAAAAATTAAAAGTCAAACCGATTGACGACGACTATGGGGCCATGAAATACTCTGCAATCGATATTATATGCGTAACTGTTCAGTACCGTCGTAAAAGTGCTGAATTTGAATAGAGAAAGGATCAACTTATGGGGCGTGTCTTTAGTTCATTTACCATCGGCCAACGGTTTCGTATCAGCCCCGAAGGGGAACAATCCCATCAGGATGACCGCATCAATCTTATCATGTGTCCCGGAGCCTTTGGATCAGGCGAGCACGAAACGACTGCCAGCTGTCTGGAAATATTGGAAGAGATGCCTAATATCAACGGCGCCAGGGTTCTTGATCTCGGCAGCGGCACCGGCATTCTCGCTATCGCCGCCTTGAAACTGGGCGCCCACAGCGCCCTGTGTGTCGATACCGACCCCGCTGCCGTGGCCACCTGCCGCAGCAACTGCGACCTCAATCAGGTTTCATCACAGGTTGAACACCTGTGCGATACCCTTGACGGCGTTAAAGAGGATAATTTCGATCTTGTCCTGGCCAACATTTACGGCGATATCCTGCTGGCGATTGCTCCACAATTGGTGGAAAAAGCTGCCTCAAAAGCGCCATTATTATTATCGGGGATGCTATTCGAATACAATTTTGATGTCCGGCAGGCATATCAGAAACTGGGCTGTAAAGTGGAAAAAAATATGATGCTCGATGAATTCAGTACGGTCTTGCTCCGTAAGGACTGACGCCTAACCCACATTTCTCACAAGCAATCTGCTGCAAAGTCAACAAGCACCATGTTTGCTGCGTTACGCTTGAAAAACATTCTCGACAGACTGAAAGTATGCCTGCGAGTGTTTTTCCGCGCGTGCCTTGCATCCACGGCACTTCTCAACTTCTCGCGACGATCTTTGTGAGAAATACGGGCTAAAAACAAACAGGCTGATCCGGTAATCAACCAGTTCAGCCTGTTTTTGTATATGGTACCCGGGACGAGAATCGAACTCGTACAACCTTACGGTCGAGGGATTTTAAGTCCCTTGCGTCTACCAGTTCCGCCACCCGGGCAAATGTGAGGCTATTTTTAATGCATTAACCGAAAAGTGTCAAACAAAATCAGTCCGTCAACCCTGCAAAACCACCGACTAATCGCCTGAAGAACCGATAAAGTTAATTTCAGGAATCTGCTCCAAGTAGCCATATTTAAAACAAAGGCGGAAAAACAACTCCAGCCCTTCAAGGTGCTCCGCTGTCAGATCATACGACATACACTGCCAGTATTTAACCAGTTGCTCCTGAGTCATCCAGTCCTGATGCATCGTCTCTTTGGCCAACAGGTAAAGATCATCAAAGGCCTTTTCTCTCGACAGCGTCAATTGTCGTTGCAGATCAACCAGTTCATTGCCCAATGACTGATACGCCTGACGATGGACAATCCACAAAGCAAATACAAATGGCAACCCGGTATGACGGTGCCACAATTCGGCTAAATCGTATTGATAGCTCCGCTCCGATCCGATCGACAATGACGCCTGAAGAGCCCGATCACCGATTAACAACACAGGTTCACCCTGTTGCAGAAAATCCACGACGGGACGATCAGGCACCTGGCTGGGAACCGTATCCCAATCATAAAACTCTTGGAGAATTACCCGCAACAGATGAATAGAGGTTGCCGATTCACCTGTCAGATAGATGGTTTGTCCAACTAATTCATCAATAGGTACAGGGCTAAACAGCAAAACACTTTGCACCTGTTCAAAAGCGCTGATTGAATGGCCCGGCATGAGTAGGTAATCCTGATATCGACGACCATATTCGAACGAAGAGGATGGGCTGACATCCAGCTTGCCAGCGGCAAGCATCTCATTTAATTGCGCAGGAACCCCTTTGATAATTTCTCCCGAAAATCCACTTTCACGCAAATAATGGAAAAAAGGGGCACAATTCAGATAATCAATATGTCCAAGTTTTAATTGCATAACATTTCATCTATTCAGACTGGACCTACCATAGACAAAGAGCGGAAACTTTCGTCTCCGCTCCTTATCGTTAAGTCAGATTACATCAACTGTGTTCCTAAAGTTTTGCCCGCTCCAAGAACCCTGTATCAATATCTCCTTCAATAAACTCTTTATTATTCATAATCTTCTGATGGAAGGAGATCGTCGTCTTGATCCCCTCGATAATATACTCATCCAAAGCTCGTGACATGCGCTTAATCGCTTCTTCACGGGTCTCAGCATGGACGATCAACTTGGCAATCATCGAATCGTAATGCGGCAACACTTTGTACTGATCGTAAACGGCACTATCAACCCGCACACCCAGTCCGCCCGGCGTATGATAACCGTTGATCAGGCCGGGACAGGGGGTAAACTTCTCAGGATCTTCAGCGTTAATCCGACATTCAATCGCATGGCCAGTGATTTTGATATCATCTTGGGTAAATCGAAGTGGTTCACCCGCTGCGGAGAGAATCTGCTCCTTGATAATATCAACGCCGGTAATCATTTCGGTGACGGGATGCTCAACCTGAACGCGTGTATTCATCTCCATAAAGAAGAAATCGTTATTGGCATCGAGCAAAAACTCAATGGTTCCAACACTTGAGTAATTGACAGCCTTCGCAGCATTGACCGCACAGTCACACATGCGCTGACGAACATCTTCAGGGAGAATTGCGCACGGTGCTTCCTCAATCAACTTCTGATGGCGACGTTGAATGGAGCAATCACGTTCTCCAAGATGGATCACGTTACCATGCTTATCCGCCAAAATCTGAATTTCAACGTGGCGTGGACGCTCACAGTATTTCTCAATATACACTTCAGGATTTCCAAACCCGGATTGGGCTTCGGAACGCGCTGCAGCAAATGAGTTGGGCAGAGATGCTGGTGAATGGACAATTTTCATGCCACGACCACCCCCACCCGCTGTGGCTTTGATGATAACGGGATAACCGATTTCACCTGCGATGCGAATCGCCTCATCAGCCGTAGGGACACCGGCTTTGGTTCCGGGCAAGATCGGCACACCGGCGGCGGTAACGGTTTGGCGGGCACTGATTTTATCGCCCATCCGACGCATATTTTCTGCGGTTGGACCAATAAAGGTCAAACCACAGTTATTACAGATATCGGCAAATTCAGCATTTTCCGAAAGAAACCCATATCCAGGGTGGATCGCATCAGCATCAGTTACCTCGGCAGCACTGATAATCGCCTTCATATTCAGGTAACTATCGATACTGGGAGCCGGGCCAATACACACACTCTGATCGGCCAACTTGACATGCAGTGCTTCGCTATCAACATCAGAATGAACAGCAACTGTTTTAATATCGAGTTCTTTACAGGCACGCAAAATACGCAGAGCAATCTCGCCGCGATTAGCAATAACAACCTTGTGAATCATAATCTCTCCAGAATTCAACTTCACAGACAACACGTTATCTGCAAATTAGCAAAAGGGTCGTTACACTTTTTCTACGACAAACAGGGTGTCGCCAAACTCGACCGGCTGTGCATCATTCTTGGCAATCTCAACGATCTTACACTTGTATTCGGCTTCAATCTCATTCATCAGCTTCATCGCTTCAACAATACACAGTGTCTGCCCTGCATCGACGATGTCACCAATCTTGACATAAGAATCAGACTCTGGAGAGGGTGCGGCATAAAATGTTCCAACAATCGGTGACGTAATGGTGTCATGCTTATCATTTACAGCAGGAGCGGCGGCAGCTGCCGGTGCAGCAGCAGCGGCTCCAGCCACAGGTGCAGCAACAGGTGCTACAGCTTGAGGAGCATAAGCCGGAGCGGCAACGTGAAACACCTCTTGATCAGGACCACGCTTGATCAGCAGTCGCTGCTCTTCGGTTTCCATTTCAAATTCAGTAATATCGGTATCGGTGATAACTTTGATCAATGTTTTAATGTCTTTAATGTCCATTTTAATGTTCTCCAAAGTGTTAAACCTGAATCCGTAAGTACCTGGCGGCGCATAGCGCAAGTCATTGAATTGTCTAAGCGTTCAAAAAATCACCGCTGAACCTTCTGGTGAAACTAAGATTTTTAAAATCACTTATTCAATCCAAGCACTTACACTCTTCATCCACCGTTTACTCACGGAATCAGGTTAGATCGTGTCGAGCTGACGAAATGTCTTGGGAATCTTTGTCAGACGACGATAACCATCTACTGTCATCACAACAGTATCTTCAATACGTACTCCACCGACAGCAGGGATATAGATACCCGGCTCAATGGTAAACACCATTCCCGCTGTCAAAAATGCCTCTGAGCGCGGGGACAACGTGGGCATTTCGTGAATTTCAAGCCCCACTCCATGACCAAGCCCATGGCCAAAATATGCACCATAACCCTTTTGCTCAATATGCTGCCTGGCAATAGCATCGATCTCACTGGCTTTGACGGATGGCATCAAAGCATCCAAAGCCAAATCATGAGCCTCCAGAACAACATCATAGATCTCTCTGAGTGTTGCCGAGACTTCTCCTACCGCCACAGTCACAGTTTCATCTGAATGGTAGCCCTGATATCGGGTACCAAAATCAATCGTGACCAATTCTCCTGCCTGAATTTGCTTATCCGTGGCAACGCCGTGAGGCAAGGCTCCCCGTTCACCTGAGGCAACGATAAGATCAAAGGCCTTATCCTCCCCGCCTAATCGGCGAAGGGCACATTCCAGTTCAAAAGAGACCTGTTGTTCAGTCACTCCTGGAACAATCAATGGCAAAACCGCTTCAAACGCTTCCGCATTGAGCTGGGCTGCATATTCAAGACTGGCAATTTCTGCATCATCCTTGACCTGCCGGACAGCATTGAGCTGCTCTCCAAGTGCGACAAAGGAATATGAAGAGCCTTCAGAAAGTATCTTTTGATGCAGAGCAACCGTAACAAAGTCCGACTCGAAGCCGACCCTCAAAACACCAAGTTCTGCTATGCATCCGACAACACCCGTTACCTTTGTCTGATATTGACGAATTTCATCAGCATCGACCTCTAATTCAGCTTGCGATGTATAACGAGAGTCGGTCAGAAAAACGACCCTGTCCCCCGTTATCAACAGCGCACCATCCGTACCCGTAAAACCGCAACAGTAACGAATATTTGCTGAACTCAGCAGTAATACGGCATCAAGCTTTTCACGACGCAAGATTTCACGTATGCGATTAATTCGACACACTAACATAATGCTCTTTTTTCAGCGAGAGTAAAAAAGGCTCGTCAAGTCCGACAGCCTGCTATCCACGTAAACAGTTAAGCAAACCTTGAAGCGCCATCTGATAACCAACAGCGCCAAAACCACATATTTGCCCTACACATACCGGAGCAATATACGACATGTGTCGAAATGATTCCCGTGCATGGACATTGGAAAGGTGAACTTCGATCGCCGGGATCGAAACGCCCGAGATCGCATCACGTAAAGCAATACTGGTGTGCGTATATCCGCCGGGATTGATCAGAAGACCATCGACCTCTTCGCGATACGCCTGGTGAATATAATCAATCAACGCACCTTCACTGTTGGATTGGAAAAAGTCGATTTCTACTTTTTCATCATCAGCCAAGCACTGCAATTGTTGATTAATACCATCCAACGTGGTGCTTCCGTAAACGCCCGGCTCACGTACACCCAATAAATTCAAATTTGGACCATGAATGACCCTGATCTTCCAGACCTTCATACCTATATCCTCTTCCCACACCACAATCAACAGCTTTCTGAAAACTACAGTTTCCAGATTTAATCGAGGGCTTCTCTGAGTTTATGCGCATCTCGTTTCAGCAAATAGCGCCCCTTACCGATATGACCATCAGTATCAAGCAATAAAGCAACGAAATATTCAGCATTCAACATGGTTATCACAATGGTCAAGTTTTCGCACTTAACGGTAACCTCTTCCAGATCACCTACCGACAACAGAGTCGTCGTATGGATCAGTTCCTTAACAACAGCGGCAAATTCGACAACGATATTATGCGTATCCTCGACCATTGATTCAGCACGATTAACCTGATCTACAGCAATACCATCGCAGCCCATCAAAACAATCGACCTGGCACCCGGTGTTTGCTCGATAACATTCTGTAAAAAACTTTTAAACATGCTTCCTCCTGCGGTCAATAGCCGTCAACCATCGCGTTAATACCTCAGTTGTTTTCTGTTGCTGAACTTCGGGAAAAGAACGTGCCCTACCATCCTCAGACATAATTTGTTCAATACGGTTTTTGTACAGCGGATTATCGGACTCCCGATTTAAAAGCTGACGATACATCGCCAGAGATTTTTCCGCCAGACCCTGCCGAAAATAAAGATCCGCCATGGTTGATGTAACAATGGAAGAGCCATCCGCCCCATCAACATCAGACATCTCCTCGGCCAGGCTCGACAGCTTCTCCTCCACCGCTTCGAGTTCATCAACATCGGTGAATTGCTGTCGGAATTCGGAAATTTTCTGCTTGGCCAGTTGCAAATGACGCTGTTTAATCTCCAACTCAATCAGCTTTAGCCAAACAGATGGGTTCGAAGCCTCGCGTTCCATGACACGCTCAAAAAGGGATCGAGCCTCATCAAAGCCACCACGTTCAACGTACAATGTCCCCAGTGTTAATTCCCCGTCAACAGAATCGGGATTCTGTGCAAACCAATTACGAACAGCATCAAACGCCGCATCATCCAAGCCAAGTTCACGATACAATCGAACCAACTCAAAAATAACATCGGAATGAGGATCTTGCGCAATAGCAGCAACGCATTGCCTTACTCGATCTAATTTACTCTCTACAGACA
>JAGGYC010000103.1 GCA_021162745.1 Desulfuromonas sp.
CGCCATGCGCAGATGCCGTTCAGCGTGCTGCTGGAAATCGCTCTGCAACCCTGCGGCTGGATGGCGGCCTATGTCGGTTCAGCCCTGACCAGCGAGATCGACCTGTGTTTCCGCAACCTGGATGGCAATGCCGTACAACATCGAGCGGTGACGCCGGAAACCGGCACCCTCACCACTCGCGTCAAGATGACCCGGGTTTCCAGCAGCGGTGGCATGATCATTCAGAGCTACGATTTTGAGGTCTGTGACCAAGACGGACCAATATACACCGGTGATACGGTGTTCGGCTTCTTTACCGAGGAGGCGCTGGCCAACCAGATCGGCATCCATGGTGCCACTCCCTATCAGCCGACCGTAGCAGAGGTACAACGGGGCCAGCAGCTAGCCTACCCGCAACAGGCGCCATACCCGGCGGAAAAAATGCAGATGATCGACCAGATTGATCTATTTGTCGCTGACGGTGGCCCCCAGCAACTCGGATTTATCCGTGGGTTGAAGCAGGTGGATGCCGTAGAATGGTTCTTTGAAGCCCACTTTTATCAGGATCCGGTCTGTCCCGGTTCCCTCGGTCTGGAATCGTTCCAGCAGCTGCTCAAATACGTTGCCGTTGAGCGCTGGGGCGCAACAGAGAACTGTTACTTCGAACCGATCACTCTGGATCAGCAACACAACTGGATCTATCGCGGCCAGATCATTCCGAGTAACCATCAAGTCACCATTGAAGCCGTGATCACGGCGATCGATGATGCACAACACAGCATCTGTGCCGATGGGTTCCTCAGTGTTGACGGCAAGGTGATTTATCAGATGAAAAACTTTGGATTAGGCTTGCATAAAAGCTAGAAATCAGATTAACAGACAAGGGCAAACCGGTTGGTCGACAACAGATAAATCAAACCGTCAAGGCTGTCGACAACAGCGCCATCGCCTAAGCACTTTGAATAACACAACACATAATGCTAGTATTTACGCTGTTTTTTATGATCACTTAATGACAACAGGAGGTAAACATGTATCGAATGATAACCTTGGCAGCCGTTGCGCTGCTCACACTGACAGCCTGCGGCAGCAATGATTCACAAGCTCCGCAGCATTCAGCATCACTGAGTAAAGCACTGAAAGAACAGCCTGTCATCCAGCAGGAAACGGTTGTGGCAGAAGTTGAGGTTGTGGCGACTGTGGTTACAGCAGAGGCGACAGGCAGCGAAGAACCAGCACAGACAGCCGTCGAGCAAAACACGCCTGAGTCCGTTGAAACCACTGTAGCGACAGAACAACCGACCACCGCCATCCTTACCGTACGGTTGACCAACGACTATGGCTCGGTGTTACTAACCCACAGTGACCACGTCGAGATGATGGGTTGTGACAGCTGCCACACAACCAATCCACCGTCGAAGATCAAGAAAACAAAAAAAGAATTTCATGCCCTGTGTCGAAAATGTCATGTCGATAGCGATGCAGGACCGACCAAATGTCGCGACTGCCACAAACGACAGTAAGCAGAACAACAAAACGCCGACAGAAAATTCTGTCGGCGTTTTGTCAACAACCTGTTTAATCGTGAGGCCTGGCCGGAGTTGCCTTGAACAGGTTCAGATCCGCCTGCCATGACTACTGTCATTTCCCCTGCCATCGGAATCCGAGCGGGAGCTGGACGTATTGTTCCGCCAGCAATGGAAAATATTGATGACCTTTCCCCAGAAATACGCCAGAATAAACACGGCAATAAATGGGGGGTAGATATACCAGGGAATCGGAGATAAGGCCGAGAGAAAATAGATCAGAACAACCGCACCCATGGCGGCAACAATAGAATAGAACACCATTTTTCACCTCATTTATCATTTCATAGCAGCTACGACCCTAAAGAAGTAAACTCTTTTCCCCAATCTGTCAATCAGCAGGAGTACAATGCTCAATCTTAACGACTCAGAAGAACGCTATATTGAGCGCGCCCAGCATATCAATCTCAATGATATCGATTATCATGTTATCATGCGCCGCCGCGCGCGCCACACCTATACATTATTAGGACTAGGTGGGTCATTTTCAATGGTGGGCCTGCTTCTCTTTATCGCCGAAATGCTGCCAGACGTTCAGGGAATCGGTTCAACACCGGTAAGCTTGTTATTGATCACGGGTCTGTTTATCGTATTCCATGCCATGCGCTACCAGAAGGAGATGGAAACTCGGGTCACCTATGAGATCCTGCAACGCATCCAGGCAATTGAGGGTCAAAATGGTTTTCTATGGCGGATAAATACGATCATCAACGCCTATTGTCATGAAATATACGGCGGACTGCCTGAAGGGGTGCAACAGCTGCAGACCTCCTCACAGGCCGGCGGAATCGAAATGAACGAAATCCACCTTTATAAAGAAGTGCTGGAAAATGTCCTGACGTGGTATCAGCAGAACCACACCTAAAATCATCGCGAGTTCCAAACCTCACCTCCCCCTTTTACAGCCAGCTTATGATCGAAAAAGGTCAGCGCCTCTTTCTGAATGTAAAACCAGTAAAGCAGGGAGGAATAGTGCCCCGACAGCAGGTAGATTGTTTCGGGATTGCCCATCTTCTCTTTCAGTTCCAGCCCTTTGCGGTAAGGAACCGCCGTATCAAAACAAGCTAGAATCATTAAGATTTTTCGCGCATCCATATATGGTGCATAGGTGATTGGATCGCAGCTTATCTGCTGACTGAGCCGTTGATACAATTGCTCCACAGTCAAGTTCTGCCGCTGAAGCACCTTATCACGTTTTTTACGTACACCACGATCCTCAGAATAACTCAATACATAGGGGATATCTCCAGCGGCCAAAGCCACCACACCGGCCCGAACCCGTGGTTCCAGCGCACTGACAAGGGCGCTTTTAATCCCACCCATGCTGATACCAAACACGCCGATGCGCGACGTATCGATATCCGACTGTGTTTCGAGCCAGTCGATGGCCTGCATATGGTCAAGCACGATCTGGCGCAGCACCAGATCCATATAATCAAGATGCTCCAGATCCTTATATTTTTTTTGCCGATGTACCAGCACTACGGCATAGCCCTTACGGGCAAAGAACCGGGCAAAAGCCGAAGAAATGCCGTTTGAACCACCTAAAATAGGCAAGACCAGAATCACCGGAACCGGCTGATCGCCATTGATATCATAATAGTCCATTTGAATACGGTGATCGAAGGGCAAAATATTGTACTCGGGGACAAACTCGATCCGCCGCAGTCGATAGCCGGACTCTTCGCTGATAATTCGCTCCTGAGTAACGGGGACAACTTTCTCGTAGGAGAATGAACGACGAATCTCCTCAGGAAGGGGTTGCGGTCCGCTATAATCATTGGCCATCGGTACATACATACAGCCCGTTATCAACAACAGCACAACGACCAGCGCGACACGCACCATTACAAGGTAACGGCCATATTTTTCAACATCTCCGCCTCTATGCCGCTGCAACATCAACAACAGACTCAAGGCTTCACCCTGGCTAAAGCTCGATTGCTTATCGGCAGCGGTGGCGACAACAGATCCGCAAAATTGAAATAAAACCAGCGTTGTTGACTTGCCTTTCCCTCTTCCCCCTTGGTCATGGTGGCGTTAGACACCCAACTTTCAAGGGTAGTGGGTTTAAAGATAACATTCTGCATATTACTTTTAAGCGATACCGGCTTGGTAATCTGTTGCAAATGGGCAAGGGAGAGATCACCATAATGGTGCTGAAGGCTCTCATACAGAATCGGCCCCTTCGCACCCGCATAAACGACATCACCAATAGGCAGATATTTCTCCACCTTTTTCTCCCGTTTTTTCTGTCGCTCGTCAATCAACAGGGTATTTTCACCAAAGGTTAACACCCGGTCACGATCAGTAATAAACAGCAGAGCATTCGGAGCTTCCGGTTCCGCCTTAACATCACTGACCATATAGACATAAGAATTGGTTCGACGGGCCGCGCGGATAATTCTCTCGACATCATCCAGGCTGTTGGCCTCACGCATCAGCTTACGAAACAGGAAGATAAACGGAATCCCTTCCAGGTTTTCATTGGCGGGGTCACCATAACCCATCTCACCAAATGCCAGTCGTTGAGCATTCATCCCCGTCACACAGCCAATAAACCCGGCGTAGGTATAAGAAACCGAAGCATAGCCGACATCGGGTTGATGGACCAAGATTAACGGCCACTGCTGAACGCCCAGTTCGCGAATCCAGTCCAGTACCCGCAGCTGGTACATTTCACCATCGCCAGTCGCCTGACCAAAGGCCACCACATTGCTGCAACTACTCGGGCTGAAGCCACGCCGAAATTTCTTTTTCGCTCCATGCTCGGCGACTTCTGGAATAATATGGATCCAGTGAACCAGGCGTAATGGCACGTCAGCGCCGTGGGCCAATCCCCGCATCTCCTCTTTTTCTTCCAATGGAATATACGGCTCCATCAGATCGTACAGCTCTTCCATCATCTGTTCGCTGGAAAAAATCTTAGCCCGACGAATAATCTTGCTATACATGGTTTGGATCTCTTCGCGCAACAACACCCCATGCTGGTAACCCATCTCATAAGGCGTACCCTGAACAGAGACGACGTTAAGACCATTGAGCCCCTCTTCGTCGACCCTGGTGACCGTTGCCCGCAACAGCACCTGTTGTGCAATATCCGGGCTGCTGATCACCATTGAGCGTTGGTACAGGGACAAGTGGTTTTTCGGCACAGAACAACCTTGAATCAGGGCCACGCAAACCAGCCCAAGAGCAACTAGAAGAGTTTTATCCATTGTCATCACCCCTGCCCTTGTATGTTCAGATCACTGTCGCATTACCATGAATTAAAAGACGGGAGATATCCCTCCCTACTTATTGACTGTAACAACCACATAGGGACTGTCAAACGGAACGGGAAAAGGGATAAAATGAACACCAACAGAAGGTAAACCGCCCCGCCAAGGAACAAGCACGCGCAGGACCACACCCGGAACTCATGGTCAGACTCAAATAAAAGATCAGACTCGAACAGATATATTTCAGGAATTTAAAAAAAAAGCGAAGCTACCAAAGTAGCTTCGCTATATAATCCAATTAAGGATTTAAAGGTGGTACGCCCAAGGGGATTCGAACCCCTGTCGCCGCCGTGAAAGGGCGGTGTCCTGGACCAGGCTAGACGATGAGCGCATATCTGTATATGACTTGGAGTCACTTAAAAGGATGCATATAAACAGCCCTTTTTGTTTCTTAATTTGTTCAGAGTCAAAACTGATCTGCCCTGAAAACGCGCTGATAATAGTGAACATTTGTCGGCAGGTCAAGACAAAAAAATAATCGAGCTGATTTTTTATTTCACCACGTCACATGAGCGGCTCTTTCCCTTTTTTTTACAAGGAGTTAGTCATATACCCCCCCTCATCTGGCGTAGACAATGACCATGACTTAAGTTAGACTTAAAGCATATCAACCTACCAACAAAGGAAAAAATCCATGAGTGAAAAACGTCATTACGCCCGTGTTGATTTTATCGAGCAAGCCACCCTTTGCTGTAATGGCACCACATACAATGTCACACTGGTGGACATTTCACTAAAAGGTGCCCTTTTGCAGTGCTCTGCCCCCATCACTGTTGAACCAGATATCGATTGCACTATTTCACTACAACTTGAAGGAAGCGACATTATCTTGCAGTTTATAGCCCATGCCGCCCACCTCCATCAAGACACCATCGGCTTTCAATTCACCTCAATGGATAGTGGTAGCATGTCCCATCTGCGACGATTACTGGAGTTGAATACCGGCAACCCGGATGAGATCGACCGCGAGCTATCCTACATGGTCCGCCATTAACACCATTGACCCTATGAGTCGATCAGACCTGCGCGTTCAATCGCAACCTGCAACTGATCTGACGACAAACTATTTGCCCCCTGCCCCGGCACCTCTTTTCCCGCATAGGCATATTCCTCGACGGGCCACGAAGACTCAACCTTGTCACCCTGTAGGCAAGCCGGAATGGCAATCCCCTCCAAAACTTCATAGAGATCATCCGTATCCGTTTCAATGCCGATCAGTTCGCAGCCTGCGGACTGAGCCAAATAAAAGATCTGACGGCACTGGTTCTGCTCGGGCAGGTACCCCCATTCCCAAAATACATTAACCGGATAATAACGCCATAATCTGTGCCCTAAACAATCAACCGGGTGGGAGAAGCACAAGACAACACTGGCCTCATAAACGGCTTCATCGAGTTCAACCCCTTGAAGTTTAATGGCAAACAATCGTAACGGAGCAGTTTCTTTCTTTTTTTCTGCAACAAAATCAATACAGCGATCTACAGCATGATGGAATGACAAACAGGGATACATGGCAACATCCCGACCCCGTAACCAATCAACTTCAACACCGAGGCACTCATGAGCCCACAGTATCCGCTGGTGAGCAGTCTCCGGCACTATTGCAGGATCGATCGAGAACTGCTCTACCAGCGACAGCCAGCGCTGCGTATCAAGCGTCAGGTTGTCCGTTATTTCAACGTCATCATTATCTACAGCCACAGCCGGTGTGACGGAATCTGCAAAGCGCGAATAGAGATAGCAACCGAGGCCAGCGAGGACGCAAAGCAACAGGCCTCCCCATATCAGATAAGCAAACCAATGCATAAAAATAACTCCTTACGTAGTATATTAAGTGTAAACTGGCTTCAAACTAGCAAATTGTCCAACGGTCGGCAATGTAATTTCCTTGCACCTGTGGCGGCTTTCTGACACTATGCTCGCCGACTTACACAGCCGTTTTCTTTTTGAATCCATCACGTTATAATTCGGAGGTTATGCGATGCTGGTAAACCGAGAACAGCAGGCCGTTTTTTTATTGGCCCATGTTGTAATCCGCAGTAATAATCTATCTGTTCCAATCCTGCTTAGCGGTCAGGCGATCCATTATCGAAATACAGGGCGCCCAACAAAATTGGACTGGGCTATTGACTACATAATGTGCCTTCCCGATGACAGCGAAGATCAGAAATTACTGCACAATCTCCACCTGGAACCAACGTTCCAATGGACACCGGAACAAACACGCCGCGCGGCCGCATGTAATAAAGCGTTTTATCATCGCCTGAAAGATAACCGTGCGTACGCAATTGGGATAAAATGGCTTAATTCCGAAGGCCGGGCCCAACTTGAGCGTTTCGCTTCGGCGCAAGCCATGGCTCAATGTCAGTAAGCCGTAGGGACCACCAGGTCGGACACTCTTTTTAACTTGTTTTCCCCCATATAAAATCATAGTAATCACTTATATGAATTACCAAAACGTTTACATCAATGCCATCAATTACGAGCTGCCGCCCGTTGTTGTTTCGTCGCAGGATCTTGAGGACCAACTGGCGCCGCTCTATCGCGCCCTGCACATAACACCGGGACAACTCCAGGCCCTGACTGGCATCCGAGAACGACGCTGGTGGCAACCCCACCCCCCCTTATCACAGGGAGCTGCCGCAGCCGGTCACAAAGCCCTGGCCGCAGGCAATGTCAGTGCCGACGACATCGGCGCCATTGTCTATACGGGCGTTTGTCGCGAGCTGTTTGAACCGGCCACCGCCTGCCGCGTTGCAGATCAGCTGGGTATCACCAATCAGGTAATGGTTTATGACATCAGCAACGCCTGCTTGGGCGTTTTGAATGGCATCCTCGACATCGCTAACCGCATTGAGCTTGGCCAGATCCGCGCCGGGCTGGTGGTCTCTTGCGAGAGTGCCCGAGAACTCAACGAAACAACGATCCGACGTATGCTCAAAAAACAGGATATGGGACTGTTCGCCCGCTCCGTCGCCACCCTGACAGGCGGTTCCGGTGCTGTTGCAGTACTACTGACGGACAACTCTTTCGCCAGCCCCCAGAGTCATCGCCTGCTTGGCGGCATGGCCATGTCGCAACCCCAACACCACGAACTCTGCCGCTGGGGCATTGAAGAGGATGGTCAGGATCGGTTCCGCCAGTTTATGAATACCGACGCTGTGGCGGTCATGAAGCACGGTGTCGCTCTGGGCAAGCAAACCTGGCAGGCTTTTTTAGCCACCTTGCAATGGCGGGAGCAGGATATTGATCGCGTCATCTGTCATCAGGTAGGTTCTGCTCATCAGACAGCGATTCTTAACGAGTTAAATATTGATACTCGCAAGGATTTCACCACCTATGAATTCCTTGGCAACATCGGCACCGTTTCTTTGCCGATTACGGCGGCCATCGCCGCAGAACGCGGCATCTTGAAATCCGGAGATAAAACGGCTCTGCTCGGGATCGGTAGCGGCCTGAATTGTATGATGCTGGGAGTTGAATGGTGAAACGTCTGCTACCTTTTAAAGGCAATTTTCTCCCGCTTGAGAATGGCATTAACTACCACTACATGGACGAGGGCCAGGGTGAAGCAGTGGTTATGCTGCACGGCAACCCCAGTTGGTGTTTTTACTATCGTCATCTCGCCTTGGCGCTCAAGTCGAGCCATCGGGTTATTGTTCCCGACCATATCGGCTGCGGTCTGTCCGACAAGCCGGACGACAGCCGCTACACCTATACCCTGACCCAGCGCGTCGCTGATCTGGAACAATTGCTGGAACATCTGGAGATCAGCGAACAGATCACCCTGGTGGTTCACGACTGGGGCGGAATGATCGGCATGGCCTATGCCACCCGCTATCCGAACCGGATTAAAAAACTGGTAATTCTCAACACCGGAGCCTTTCACCTGCCGGCCAGCAAGCCCTTGCCGCTGTCATTGAAAATATGTCGCAACACCTCACTGGGCACACTTTTGGTACGTGGCGCTAACGCATTCAGCCGTGGTGCCGCCTGGGTCGGATGTAAGATGAATCCTCTCCCCGCCGCCCTGCGTGCAGCCTATGCGGCTCCATACAATTCATGGAAAAACCGCATTGCTACGTTGCGTTTTGTCCAGGATATCCCTCTGACTCCTGAGGATCCAGCCTATGCAGAAGTCAGCCGCGTTGACGAGTCACTGCCTATGCTGGCCGACAAACCGATGCTGATCTGCTGGGGAGAAAAAGACTTTGTTTTTGATCGCCATTTTCTCAATGAATGGAAAAAACGCTTCCCCAATGCCCAGAAACATTGCTGGCCCCAGGGCGGACATTACATTCTTGAAGATGTCGGCGAAGAGATCATCCCCATGATCTGTGACTTTATCCGCACAACAAACCATTCAATTTAAATTATGGCTGAAGATCTGAACCGCAACATTGCAATGCACCTGACCCTGCGGGCACAACAGCAACCCTACACGGCTGCGGTTATTTTCCCCGAGGGTCGTGACTGTTCCGGCCACATCAGTTATACCCACCTCACCTATCAACAGCTGGAACAAGAGAGCAACCGCATCGCCTGTGCCTTGCAAAAAAACGGCGTTAAACAGGGGGCACGTACGGTACTGATGGTCAGCCCCAGCCTCGATTTTTTCGCCCTGACCTTTGCCCTGTTTAAATTGGGAGCCACACCGGTTCTCATCGATCCCGGCATGGGAGTGAAAAATATCAAGAAATGCCTTGAAGAGGTCGAACCTGAGATTTTCATCGGCATCAGCAAGGCCCACATCGCTCGCGTTTTACTCGGCTGGGCAAAGAAAAGTCTCACCGTCAACATCACCACCGGATTCAGCTGGCATTCACAGCTTTTAAATCTGCGCCAACTGATGAACGCAACCGCCCATGACGCGACGTTTACCAGTCATTGCCCGGCACCAGAGGAAACCGCAGCAATCCTGTTTACCAGCGGTAGTACCGGGCCGCCCAAAGGGGCAATCTATAGCCACGCCAATTTCAACGCCCAGATCGCAGCCCTCCAGTCTCTCTATGATATTGAAGCGGGCGAAGTGGACCTGTGTACCTTTCCGCTGTTTGCCCTGTTTGCACCGGCATTAGGGATGACCGCCGTGATCCCAGATATGGATGCGACCCGACCGGCCCAGGTTAATCCGGATCGTATTTTCGAAGCGATTAACGATTTTGGCGTCACCAACATGTTTGGTTCTCCGGCCCTGTTGCGTCGTGTCGCCGCCCAAGGCTGCCGACAAAACAAAAAACTGCCAACTCTTAAACGGGTAATTTCCGCCGGAGCGCCGGTACCGGCAACGGTTTTGGAACAATTCAGCACCATGCTCAATGACACAACGGAGATTTTCACCCCCTACGGTGCAACAGAATCACTGCCGGTGTGCTCCATCAACAGCCGGACCGTCCTGAATGAAACGCGCTTTCTCACCGATCAGGGTAAAGGGATTTGCGTCGGGCAACCGGTGATCGACTTGCACATCATCACCATCGACGATTCCCCGATCACTCTCTGGGATGAAGCACTGAGCCTCCCCCCCTATGAGATTGGTGAAATCTGTGTCAAAGGCCCTCAAGTTACAAAAGGCTACTTCAATCGTCCGCAATCAAACCAGTTAAGCAAGATCACCACAGCAGATGGCGGCTATTATCACCGCATGGGCGATGTCGGCTATCGCGACGTCAAGGGACGGATCTGGTTTTGCGGTCGCAAAGCGCATCGTGTTGAAACAGGTCAAGAAACGTTGTTTACCATCCCCTGCGAAGCGGTATTCAATACCCATCCCCAAGTCTACCGCACTGCCTTGATCGGGATCGGCGACTCAAATCAGCAGGCCGTGCTGTGTGTCGAACTACACCAAAAGACCACGGCGGATCAAAAACAGCAGATTCTCGATGATCTACGTCAGATACAGAAGACGTTTCCACACACCAAAGCCATTACCGACATCCTGTTTCACCCGGCATTTCCCGTGGATATTCGCCACAATGCCAAGATTTTCCGTGAAAAACTGGCCATCTGGGCAGCAAAGGAGTTGCGATGAAGGCACTGGTCACCGGAGGGGGCGGTTTTCTGGGCTATGCCATCGTCAAACAGTTACGCGCCAAAAATATCGCCGTCCACAGCTACTCACGTCAACGCTATGACAAATTGGAACAACTTGATGTCACCCAATTCACCGGCGACCTGACAGACGAACAACGGCTGGCCAAAGCGGCCCAGGGCTGCGATATTATCTTCCACGTTGCAGCAAAGGCAGGTATCTGGGGAAACTACGACAGCTACTACCAAGCCAATGTGGTTGGCACTGAAAATGTCATCAAGGTGTGCCGCGCTCAAGGAATTGGCAAACTCGTTTACACCAGCTCGCCCAGTGTTGTCTTTAACGGCCAATCCATGGCGGGACTGGACGAGTCACTGCCCTATCCGGATCATTACGAAACGGCCTATCCGGAAACCAAGGCGATCGCAGAGCGATTAATTATCGCCGCAAATGATCAACAGCTCGCCACCGTATCATTACGTCCACATTTGATCTGGGGCCCTGAAGATAATCACCTGACGCCACGCATTATTGAACGAGGCCGTGCCGGCAAACTGCGTCGCATCGGCAAGCAGAACCACAAAGTCGATTGTATCTATGTCGACAATGCGGCCCATGCCCATCTCCTTGCGGCTGAGCATCTTTCCCCCCGAAGTCCTGTCTCAGGGAAAAGCTATTTCATCTCCCAGGATGACCCACGTAATCTATGGGATATTGTCAACGCCATTCTCGCCACGGCAGAGCTGCCTCCGGTCACCAAAGTGGTTCCATTCCCCATAGCCTTTACCTTAGGCGCTGTCTGTGAATGGACCTATCGTTGGCTGAACATCAGCCACGAACCACCCATGACCCGTTTTTTAGCCAGAGAACTCTCTACGGCCCACTGGTTTTCAATGAAGTCGGCCAAAAACGACTTTGGTTACACGCCATCAATCAGCATTGAGGAAGGTCTTAATCAACTCAAAAAATGGCAAAAGAATACTGTATACAAATAGATACAATTTAAATCCTCACGAGCAGAATATAGAGCCACCACTATATGTAAGCACCTGTTATTACAGACACTATTTCAAATGCCTATTTTTTATGCAATGAGTCAATTCCTTCGCAAAACAGGCACTTTAGCTCTTTATTCAGTAAGTTTTCCATAAGTTATCCACAGGGGCTGTGGATGAAGTAATCACCCAAAAGCACTGGTGCCAAACATGGAAAAAATCACCTTTTCACTCCACATCTCTTCCCATGACTATCTTCGCTATTATCAAGGATCAGCGGCTTGGGTAAATGTTATTGCCGACGATGGCCGACGATTAAAATTACCCGCAAACAACCTGCGCCAATTTCTTACCCACTCAGGCATTCAGGGCCACTTCATCATCGAATTTGATGACCAGTTCAAGCTCGTCTCTCTGAAACGCCTCTAAAAAACATCTTCCTCAACGGCCTGCCAAATCAGATAATGGCAAACTTTGTGCATAAAAAACTCGGTCGCTTGCGGCCGAGTTTTTTAACCAGATGGTTCACCGACTACAACGTGACCGATTACGCCGCCTTGCAGCGGAGGAGTCCTTACGCGGCAACGAAAAAAGGATTCATGCAATTCTCGAGACCGCCCCCGATGGCATCATCACCGTTGATCAACAGGGAATCATCGAAAGCCTCAATATGGCGGCAGCTAAAATGTTCCACTATCCACCAGAAGATCTTAAAGGTAAATCGATCAGCATCCTGGCCC
>JAGGYC010000034.1 GCA_021162745.1 Desulfuromonas sp.
AGCGGTATTATGGAGTACACCACATTGTCCTTGGAGTATTTGCACGATAAATATGAGAATGATGATGAGGCCGATGTGATCACCGCCCAGTTGGCTATCGAATTTTAATCGCGGCGACACAATAACTGATTCATACAGATAATCCCGAAAAAGCGGCTGCTTTTTCGGGATTATTTTTTAACGATCCAACATTCGGGATGGTCAAAATCAGTTATTGTGAGGTTGCCCACGGTGCTTTCGTTTTGTTTTACATGTGCAGATTCGGCACGTTCCAGAGCACTTGCACGTGTTGTCATGATGAGAATCGTGCGTGTTGGGTGTTGTGGGAGGGGGTAACTGTATGGAAATAGGAGCGATATGTTCTGTCATTTCTGTTTCCTTTAGAAAAAAAGCCATGACTGCCGACGTTTATAACGCGACATGTTGACAACAGCAACCGTTGCTGCCGTCTGCGATCATCTGTAAACGGGAATAATCACGCACCTGGATCAGGCCACGGTGACGATACAGAATCCCGTCCCGCTCAAAGGTGGAAAACGCACGTGACATGGTTTCACGTGCCATTCCCAGTTCCTGCGCTGTCAGTGACATGGGGCGTAGATCAATCTCAGGTGGGGTGTTGTCGTTTTGGTTTATCCGTGCCAGAAGAAAAGCCGCTACCCTAGCGCGTACATTGACGCATTGCGACAGGCAGCGCTTATTGCGCTCCTCCTCCACATGCCGGGCCAACAGCATCAGCAGATTTGTTCGTAACCGTTCATCCTGTTCCATCAGGCGGTGAAACTGGCGATGGGGCCAGCTCAACAATTGACACGGCCCCAAGCTTTCAGCGTAACTTCCGCAGCCCTCACCAGAGACCATCGCTGCCGGGCAGAAAATGTCTCCCGGCATCAGTCGTTGTTGCAGAGACTCTTCGCCACCAGTGCTGGGGCGCAACATCTTCATCCGGCCATCAAGCAAGACATAGAGTCGTTGCGACAGATCATCACCACTTAAAATCGAACCCTTGCGGGTCAAGCTGCTGCGGCGACCGTTTGCCAGGAGCGTAGTAGTGGTTTGGTCGCTTAATCCCTGCAAGAGCGGTAAGGTAGTAATCTTTAGTGGATCCTTACCCATGACGAACGGCCTTGCCCTTTAGCAACCTGAACGGTGCGCCACGGTGGTGACGCAACTGGGTTGCCACCACACCGTGGTGATGTTGGTACAAATCGGCCAGCGTTTCACTGCGACGCGAGCGACCATAGATCTTCCATAGCCGTTGACTGCTGATCGGCAAATGACTACGCCCCATAAACGCGGCAACATCCTTGAGGGGGTAGCCGAGAAACAGACCGATCTCATGGGGAAATTCGTTGCCAATAAAGCGAGACGCCAACTGTTGCAGGGTGTGTTCAATAGTGCCGGACACGTCATAATCCAAAGAGGACAAAAAGGTGGCGGCGCAGCGGCTGTTCAGTCGGCGCTGGATAATTTGCGGTGAATAAAGGAGCAATAATGCTCCGCTGTCATCGCTACGCATGGTGGCTGCTACCAGGGGGGAATTGTCGAGCAGTTCCCGACCGTGCATTTGCCACAACCGATACAAATTGCGGCCACAGGAGTTGTTGTGGTTGGGGATGCGTAGCAGATTTGCTGGTTTAACTCCCGCCAGCACTTCTGCGGCACCTAGAGCGAGGAATGCTGCCAAACACTCACGTGGATCGGGATAACCATCCGCCATCTCTTTCCAGCTTATGCGCCGGGGGAAAGACCATAAGCGTGCGCGTTGTTGAACCTGATCTCGATAGCAATTTCCTGTTGTATTACAGCCCATATCTTCCCTCAGTTTGTCTTATTGTGTGATTATGACTCTTACTTTCAATGGGATGTTCCGTTGATTGCCCATCCATCCTTAAGTCTGACAGCTTAACTGATATTGAAAATGATTATCAATATACAGTGGTCAGCATGGATTTTGCAACCTTTTTTACCGACCGTCATTTCTATGCCGCCGCCGTGCCCACCTATGCCGGCGGGGTGATGACCTTTGCTTGGGTCAGTGATAACCCGGCTCTGCGTCAGCTGTCGCTGGAAACCCGACAGCAACGCTTTGTTGCGGTGGGCATCAAGACGCACTATTACAACCCGGCAATTCACCTCGGTGGCTTTGCCTTGCCTCAATATGTGGTCGACGCTTTGGCGGGCAAATCCTGTCTGCGTTAGGTCTCACCCCGAGCGGGGAGCCGGCAACGACAGGGTCTGAAGGGGCCGACAGCATGTGAGCGCTACTTTCGGCAGAAAAACACCTAGAGCAGTGTGTTTCAGTGGTTTGTGCCATTTAAGCGATTGACAGGCGCGCTGAAAGAATGTAGACAGGAAGGGTGTCGCGTTGGCACCGAGTCGACGCAAAAAGAACATTTTCCTGTATTTTCCCGATGGATTTATCCCACACGTTCCCTTCACTCTAAATCGAGAGGCCTGTTGTCGCAGCAACGGTACCCCCCATCTTCGCTGTAGCACAGCAACAAACTAATGAAAAAAACTGACAGTACAACCACCGAGACCAAGGGCGTTCGCCGTACACCGGTCAAACGTGCTCCCGAGAACGATGATTCTTCAATGCACTTAAAGGATCTCAAGGCTAAAAAAATTACTGAACTGACCACCATTGCCAACGATATGAAAATCGAAGGCGTGGCGGGGATGCGCAAGCAGGATGTGATTTTTGCCATCCTCAGTTCTACAGCGGCCCAAAAAGGGGCCATCTTCGGTGAAGGGGTACTGGAGATCCTTCCCGATGGTTTTGGTTTTTTGCGGGCCACGGATGCCAACTATCTGCCCGGCCCTGATGATATCTATGTCTCACCATCGCAAATTCGCCGTTTCAGTCTGCGTACCGGCGACACCATCTCCGGACAAATCCGGCCACCGAAAGAGGGGGAGCGCTATTTTGCCCTGCTCAAGGTGTCGGAGATCAATTTTGAAGATCCGTCTGTTGCCCGCAAGAAGACGTTGTTTGATAACCTGACGCCGCTCCATCCTCAGGATCGACTCATATTGGAAACCACCAGCGATAATATCCCCATGCGGGTGATCGACCTGGTGTCGCCCATTGGTAAAGGTCAGCGTGGCCTGATCGTGGCGCCGCCGCGCACCGGTAAGACGGTGTTGCTGCAAAATCTGGCCAACTCCATTACCACTAACCATCCCGAAGCCTATCTGATCGTGCTGTTGATTGACGAACGTCCCGAAGAGGTTACCGACATGCAGCGCTCGGTACATGGCGAGGTGGTATCCTCCACCTTTGACGAGCCGGCAACCCGCCATGTCCAAGTCGCCGAAATGGTGATCCAGAAGGCCAGGCGTCTGGTTGAGCATAAGCGTGACGTCGTTGTTTTGCTCGATTCCATTACCCGTCTGGCTCGTGCCTACAACACTGTGGTACCTCCCAGTGGCAAGATTCTGTCCGGTGGTGTCGATTCCAATGCCCTGCACAAGCCGAAGCGTTTCTTTGGTGCCGCGCGTAATGTAGAAGAGGGTGGCAGCCTGACCATTATTGCTACCGCGCTCATCGATACCGGCAGCAAGATGGATGAGGTGATCTTCGAGGAGTTCAAGGGTACCGGCAACATGGAACTGGTGCTTGATCGCCGTCTGGTGGACAAGCGCAGCTTCCCGGCCATCGACGTCAACAAGTCGGGTACCCGACGCGAAGAATTGCTCCAGGACACCACCACCCTGCAACGGATGTGGTTGCTGCGCAAGGTGTTGACCACCATGAATGTGGTCGATAGTATGGAGTTCTTGCGTGAAAAACTGGTGGAGACCAAGGACAATCAGGAATTCCTCGATTCGATGAATCAGTAATCTGATTCCAAGTAATAAATTAAATGGCTTGCATCTCTGCTTTAAAGGGTGTATCTATGCCAATTCTTCCCTTTCTCGGGGAGATGATTCTGCCTGTACATCGCCAGGCGCTTAAAAGGAGAAACACCATGAAAGAAGGAATTCATCCTAAGTACGAAGAAGTAACCGTGAAATGTCACTGCGGTAACACCTTTCAGACTCGCTCTACTTCGTTTAAAAACGGTGAGCTGAGCACTGAAATCTGCTCTGCGTGTCACCCATTCTACACCGGCACCCAGAAACTGTTGGATACCGCTGGTCGTATCGAGCGTTTCCGCAAACGGTATGCGAAGTAGGTTTTTTGCCTCATCGCACACCACGCTTTGGATCAGCCGCAAGTGGTATTTGCCACTTGCGGCTGTTTCTCGTTCTTTGGTGGCAGTTCCTTGTCGAATTAATTACCCGTTTTAGAGGCTGCGCCCATGCTTGTTCAGCTGCTGACCCATACCCCCGAGCCGGAGAAGATTGTCGCTGCGGCAGCGCGGCTGTGTTACTCCGATGCCGGTATCAATGATCTGTTGTCGGCGCCTGTTGAACAGCAGTCACGCCTGATCGAAAAGATCCTCGGCTTCGGCCATTTTTCGGTGCTTGAGCATGTCAGTTTCAGCTTTGGCATCGAAGGGATCAGCCGGGCCTGTTCCCACCAGTTGGTACGGCATCGTCTGGCCTCCTATTCCCAGCAGAGCCAGCGCTACGTCGCCAACGACAGCCGGTTTGCGGCCGTCGAGCCACCGTCACTGCAACAGCATCCGCAACTGCAACAACGCTATCAAGACCTGTTCGCCGAGATCCATCAGCTCTACAGCGATCTGCTTGAGGCCGGCGTTCCGGCCGAAGATGCCCGTTTTGTACTGCCCAACGCCGCCGAAACCAAGTTAGTGATGACTATGAATGCGCGCGAATTGCACCATTTTTTCAGTCTGCGCTGTTGTCGTCGCGCCCAGTGGGAGATTCGCGATATGGCCAAGCAGATGCTGCTGTTGTGCCGTCAGGCGGCACCGCTGTTGTTTGACATGGCCGGTCCCGGTTGTTTGCGTGGCCCCTGCCCCGAAGGCAAGATGTGCTGCGGCGAAGCCGAGGCGGTACGTAAAGAATATGTTTTCGACAGCATTTGAATCGCTGTCGTATCGATAAACTGGGCTCTGGCTAGAGTTCCTGACAGGATGAGTTACCGTGGCTATTTTTGACAAGCTCGAAGGCGTTATTGATCGTTTTATGGAAGTGGAAGGTCTGCTGTCCGATCCGACGGTGTTGTCCGATCAGAACCGCTTTCGTGAACTGTCGCGTGAACATTCCGATCTGTCTGAACCGGTGGAGGTCTATCGCCGCTACAAGCAGGTCAAGCAGGAGGTCGAGGATAATCGCGAACTGATGCGCGATGACGATCCCGATATGCGCGAGATGGCGCGAGAGGAGTTGCCGGCCCTGGAAACGGAAGCCGAGCAGTTGGCGGAACGGCTGACTTTGCTGATGCTGCCGAAAGACCCCAACGACGGCAAGAATATCATCCTTGAAATTCGTGCCGGAACCGGTGGCGACGAGGCGGCGTTGTTTGCCTCCGATCTGTTCCGTGCTTACAGCCGCTATGCCGAGCGTCACCGCTGGAAAGTGGAGATCCTGAGCTCGTCGGAGTCGGGTGTCGGCGGTTTTAAAGAGGTGATCGCCATGATCACCGGTCAAAATGTCTACTCGCGTCTCAAGTATGAGAGCGGCACCCACCGTGTGCAGCGCGTACCGGAGACCGAGACCCAAGGCCGCATCCATACCTCGGCCTGTACCGTTGCCGTGCTGCCCGAAGCCGAAGAGGTGGATCTCGATATCGATCCGAGTGATCTGCGTATCGATCTCTACCGTGCCTCCGGTGCCGGTGGCCAGCACGTTAACAAGACCGAATCAGCGGTACGGATTACCCACGTTCCCACCGGTGTCGTTGTCGCCTGCCAGGACGAGAAATCCCAGCATAAAAACAAGGCGCGGGCCATGAAGGTGTTGCGCTCACGGATTCTCGATGCCATGCAAGCTGAGCAGCATGCCCAGATGGCCGCTGACCGTAAGAGTCAGGTCGGCAGTGGTGACCGCAGCGAGCGGATTCGGACCTACAATTTTCCTCAGGGCCGTTGTACCGATCACCGTATCGGTCTGACCCTGTACAAGCTCGATGCCATTATGCAGGGAGACTTGGATGAGGTGTTTGACGCTCTGATCACTCATTACCAGGCCGAGCAGATGGCCGGTCAGGATAGTGAGTGACCGATAGCTGGACGGTACTCAAGGTGTTGCGTTGGACAACGGAATACCTGAAAGAGAAGGGGATTGAAAATCCCCGTCTCGATGCCGAGTTGCTGATCGGTTCGGCTCTCGACAAGGATCGGGTCGGCCTCTATCTGTGTTATGACCAGCCGTTGCACAGCGACGAACTGGCCGCGATCCGGCAACTGGTGACACGCCGGGCCAGCCGTGAACCGTTGCAATATATTCTCGGCCAAACCGAGTTCTGGTCGTTGCCGTTCAAGGTGGTGCCGGGGGTGTTGATCCCGCGCGGTGATACCGAGATTCTGGTTGAAGAGGCGCTACGGATTCTGCAACAGCAGGGTGATGCCCCTGATGGTGGCGTCACCGGTTCCGTTCTCGATGTCGGCACCGGTAGCGGCGCCATTGCTGTGGCCATCGCCCATAGCTGCCCGGAACTGGCGGTGGTGGCGCTGGATATCAGCCCCGCAGCACTGGAACTGGCTCAGGGTAATGCCGAGCTGAACGGAGTGAGGGAGCGGCTGCGTTTCTGCCGACAGGATATGGCGCATCTCGATGGCTGTTGCGATGATGGTCACGCTGTCAACGATGGCCGATTGCGACTGATTGTCTCCAATCCACCCTATATCAGCCGTGCCGAGATGGCTGAGCTGATGCCGGAGGTCAAGGATCATGAACCCCATCTGGCTCTCGAAGCCGGTGAGGATGGTCTCGACTGTTATCGACTGTTGTGTGCCCAGGCGCTACGTTGCCTGCAGCCGGGGGGCTGGTTAGTGGTTGAAGTGGGCGCGACGCAGGCCGCATCAGTGCGTCAATTGATGGAACAGTCAGGTCTGGAACAGTTGTTTCAGCGTGATGATTATAGCGGAATTGCCCGAGTGGTTGGCGGATGTGCTCCGGCGACGAATTCGGCGGAGGTTGAGGTCGAGAAGTGAATAAAATTGTCATCCGTGGTGGGAACAAGCTGAGCGGTCGCGTTCAGGTCAGCGGTGCAAAAAATTCGGCGTTGCCGTTGTTGTGTGCCACATTGCTGGCCGGTGGCGAGCATCGATTGAGCAATGTGCCGCAGCTGCGAGATATTAAAACCGTGCTGCAGTTGCTGGAAATTCTCGGTGCCAAAGTTGAGAGTGATGGCGACACGGTGGCCATCAATGCCGATAAGGTGGCCAGTGTTGAAGCGCCTTACGATCTGGTCAAGACCATGCGTGCCTCGGTGTTGGTCCTCGGACCGCTGGTCGCGCGTCTCGGTCATGCTCGCGTCAGTTTACCGGGCGGCTGCGCCATTGGTGCGCGGCCCATCGACCTGCACCTCAAGGGCTTGGCGGCCATGGGCGCCGAGATCTCCCTTGATCATGGTTATGTTGAAGCGCGGGCCGAGAAATTGCATGGCGCCACCATCTATTTTGATACGCCGACGGTGGGTGGAACCGAAAACTTGATGATGGCGGCAACGCTGGCCGAAGGGACGACGGTATTGGAAAATGCCGCCTGCGAACCGGAGATTGTTGATCTGGCCACGGCCCTCAACGCCATGGGCGCCAAGGTCAGCGGTGCCGGCACCGATACCGTGACCATCGAAGGGGTCGAGGCCCTGCAACCGATGGATTACCGGGTGATGGCCGACCGTATTGAAGCGGGCACCTTTATGGTCGCTGCAGCGATCACCGCCGGCGACGTGCTGGTGAGTGGTGCCGAAGCGGACTGCTTGGAGGCGGTGATCAGCAAGCTGCGCGAAGCGGGAGCCGAAGTGGAGCTGGATGACGATGGTGTGCGCGTTAAAGGCCCTGACGAGATCTCACCACTACAGATCAAGACCAGTCCCCATCCCGGTTTTCCCACCGATATGCAGGCGCAGTTTATGGCGATGCTGACTCTGGCCAACGGAACCAGCGTGATTGCCGAGAATGTGTTCGAGAACCGCTTTATGCACGTCTGCGAACTGCAGCGACTGGGATCGAACATCCGCATTGACGGCAAGCAAGCCATCGTTGAAGGGGTGGATCAGTTGCTCGGCGCACCGGTGATGGCCACCGACCTGCGCGCCAGCGCTTCGCTGGTGTTGGCGGGGCTGGCGGCGGATAACACCACCGAGGTCTCACGTATCTACCATCTTGACCGCGGTTATGAGCGGTTGGAGGAAAAACTGCTGGCGTTGGGCGCTGATATCCGGCGCGTACAGGTTGATTGATTATTCCCATTCCACGCTAGTGCTTTGGCAATGCTAAAGATTCGAGTGTATGACACAGCATCGTGTCGTTTATGCAAGGCGCAAAACCGAAGGAGTGGCCACTCTACTTCAAGGTTTTTGCAACGCAGCAGAAACGGTGCGAGGCGAAGTCAGCCCCGAAGATTTAGTGTTGCCAGAGCACTAGTTAATGACGAGGATGCTATGAGTGACTACATCACATTTGCCCTGCCTAAAGGGCGTATTATGCAGGATTCCATGGAGCTGTTCGCAAAGATCGGCATCACCTGCCCGGAGATGAAAGAAAAAAACCGTAAACTGGTTTTTGAAAATAAACAGGACAAGTTCCGTTTCATGGCGGTGCGTGCCACCGACGTGCCGACCTATGTCGAATATGGCTGTGCCGATATCGGTGTTGTCGGCAAGGATACCCTGCTGGAGCAAAACAAGGATCTCTACGAGCCCCTCGATCTCAACTTTGGTTATTGCCGTCTGGTGGTGGCCGAGCCGAAGGCGTTGAATGAGCAGGATGATCCGGCCAGCTGGTCGAACATCCGTGTGGCCACCAAGTATCCTAACGTCACCGAGCGTTATTTTGCCGCGAAGGGGATACAGGTTGAGTTGATCAAACTGTACGGTTCCATCGAGCTGGCACCGCTGGTGGGTCTGTCGGAGCGGATTGTCGATCTGGTTTCCACCGGGGCGACACTGCGCGACAACGGTATGGTCGAAGTGGAAACCATCGCCGAGGTCACCACCCGGCTGATTGTCAACCGTGCCAGCCTGAAGACCAAACACGAACGGATCCGCAAGATTATTGAGGGTCTTGAAAAGGTGATTGGCGATACTCCGAAAATTTCTGAATAGGCAGACTGATGATCAAACTACTCCGTTTTGATGATGCCGATTTCGCTGTAGCGTTCGGCCATATCGAAAATCGTGCCGAGGAGATTCCCGCCGATATCGATGTGACGGTGCGCGGGATTCTCGACGATGTCCAGCAGCGTGGCGATGCGGCGCTGTGTGATTATACCGAGCGTTTTGATCGCATGGATCTGAACGCGCTTGGCATGGAAGTCAGCGCTGAAGAGATTGAGCAGGCGTTGGCCAAGGTGTCAGCCGACGATCTCGACGCCCTGAAGCTGGCTGCCGAGCGTATTGCCGTTTATCATCGTCGCCAGAAGCAGGAAACCTGGTTGTCCACTGACGAGGACGACATCATGCTCGGCCAGATGATCCGTCCACTTGATCGGGTGGGGATCTACGTGCCGGGGGGCAAGGCTGCCTATCCGTCGTCGGTGTTGATGAACGCCATTCCGGCCCAAGTCGCCGGGGTGAAAGAGATTATCATGGTAGTGCCGATGCCCGGCGGTGAGGCTAATGCTCACGTGCTGGCGGCGGCGCATATTGCCGGTGTGACGCGCATTTTCCGCATCGGTGGTGCTCAAGCAGTTGCCGCTTTGGCCTATGGGACCGAGACGGTGCCGCGTGTCGACAAGATCACCGGTCCCGGCAACATTTACGTTGCCACGGCCAAGAAGATGGTGTTCGGTCAGGTCGATATCGACATGATCGCCGGTCCGAGTGAGATTCTGATTGTCAACGACGGCAGTGGCAACCCGCGCCATCTGGCGGCGGATCTGCTTTCGCAGGCGGAACATGATGAACTGGCATCGTCGGTGCTGGTTACCACCAGTGATGAGATGGCCGCAGCCGTGAAGGTTGAACTGGAAAAGCAATTGGCGCTGCTGCCGCGCGATGCCATTGCCCGTGCCTCCATCGATAGTTACGGCGCCATTATCGTTGCCGAGCAGATTGATCAGGCGCTGGAGTTTTGTAACCGCATCGCCACCGAGCACCTGGAGTTGGCTGTCGATAATCCGTTTGAGCTGCTGCCGCAAATTCGCCATGCCGGTGCTATCTTTATGGGCCATAATACCCCGGAGGCACTGGGCGATTATGTGGCCGGACCGAACCACACCTTGCCCACCGGTGGCACGGCACGTTTCTTCTCGCCGTTGTCGTTGGACGATTTTGTCAAGAAATCGAGTTTGATCTGCTGTTCAGCGGCTGGATTGAAGCGCTTGGGGCCGCAGACGGTTCAGATCGCCAAGCTTGAGGGTTTGGACGCTCACGCCCGTTCCGTCAGTCATCGCCTGGATGATGCCGAGTAGCTTAGGGAAGTTTTTTTGTAATTTTTTCGATTAGGAGTGTCGTATGTCACGAACCGCTCATATTGAACGTTGCACGGCGGAAACACAGATCGATCTGACCTTGGATATTGATGGCTGCGGACAAGGCGAGATCTCGACCTCGGTACCGTTTCTTGACCACATGCTGGTGTTGCTCAAGGGCCACGGTTTTTTTGATCTGACCATCCAGGCAAAGGGTGATGTTGAAATCGACGATCACCATACCGTCGAAGATCTGGGCATCTGTCTCGGTGAGGCGTTCAAACAGGCGCTGGGTGATAAAAAAGGGCTGCGCCGCTATGGTCGTTGCACCATGCCGATGCACGAAGCGTTGGCATCGGTGATCCTCGATTTTTCCGGTCGTCCCCATCTGGTGTTCAATGTTGACATGCCGAAGGCCAAGGTGGGTAATTTTGACACCGAACTGGTGGAGGAGTTTTTTGTCGCTTTCTGTAACCACGCCGGAGTCAATCTGCATATCAACCTCGCCTATGGTAGCAATCTTCATCACATTATCGAAGCGATTTTCAAGGGTTTCGGTCGCGCCCTCGACGAGGCGACGCAGATCGATCCACGCATCAGCGGCGTGATGTCCACTAAAGGAAAATTGGAATAGCCAATATGATCACGATTATCGATTACGGCATGGGCAATCTGCGCAGCGTGCAGAAGGGCTTTGAAAAGGTCGGCTATTCGGCTCAAGTGACGGACGACCCCAAGGTGGTTGCAAACGCCGATCGCCTGGTGTTGCCCGGTGTCGGCGCCTTTCGCGATTGCATGAGTAATTTGCGCGATGGCGGTTTTATCGAGCCGATTCAGCAGTTTGTTGCTTCGGGAAAACCGTTTCTCGGTATCTGCCTCGGCTTGCAGATGTTGCTCACGGAGAGTGAAGAGTTCGGGCAGTACCTGGGACTGGATATTATCCCCGGTCGGGTGCGCCATTTTGACGAAGATATGCAGTGCTGCGGCGAAACCCTCAAGGTGCCGCACATGGGCTGGAACCGCATTCAACATACCGATATCCCGTTGTTCAAAGGGGTGGAGCAGGGCAGCTATGTCTACTTTGTTCACTCCTACTATGTTCAGCCCGATGACGATGCCGTGGTGGCGGCGACCACCGATTACGGCATTGAGTTTTGTAGTGCCATCTGCCACGACAACGTGATGGCGACCCAGTTTCATCCCGAAAAAAGCCAGCAGGTGGGTTTGACCATGCTGAAGAATTTTGGAGAGCTATAGAATGATTGTTATCCCCGCAATTGACCTCAAAGATGGTGCCTGTGTTCGTTTGGAACAGGGGCTGATGGAACGCGATACCGTTTATTCTGATGATCCCGGCGCCCAGGCGCGTATCTGGCAGGATCAGGGTGGCGAGTTGCTGCATATTGTCGATCTCGACGGCGCTTTTGCCGGTGAACCGAAAAACCATGAGGCCATCGAAGCCATCGTCAAGGCGCTGGATATTCCGACCGAACTTGGCGGCGGTATCCGCGACATGGCCACCATCGAAGCCTATCTGGGGCTCGGCGTCGGTCGGGTGATCCTCGGCACCATTGCCAAGGAAAATCCGCAGTTTGTCAAGGAAGCCTGTCAGGCGTTTCCCGGCCAGATCGTGGTGGGGATCGATGCCAACCAGGGACTGGTCGCTGTGCGCGGTTGGGCTGATGTCACCGAGAAAAAAGCGATCGACCTGGCACGTGAGCTGGAAGATTTTGGTGTCGAAGCGATCATCTATACCGATATCGCCCGCGACGGCATGATGCAAGGCCCCAATCTGCAGGAGACCGGCGATCTGGCGGCGGCGATCACTATTCCGGTCATTGCTTCCGGCGGTGTTTCCAGTCTGCAGGATATCGAAAATCTACTGACCATCGAAGACAAAGGGGTGTCCGGCGTCATCACCGGTAAGGCGATCTACACCGGTGCCCTCGATCTGCAACAGGCCGTTGCGTTGACGCGCCGGAAGAGGTAGCAAATGCTGACACGACGCATTATTCCCTGTTTGGATGTCAAAGATGGCCGGGTGGTCAAAGGGGTGCAGTTTGTCGATCTGATTGATGCCGGTGATCCGGTGGAAGCGGCCATCGCTTACGATGCCCAGGGTGCCGACGAGTTGACTTTCCTCGACATCACCGCCTCCAGCGACAAACGCGGCATTATTCTCGACGTGGTACGCCGTACCGCTGAGCAGGTGTTCATGCCGCTGACCGTCGGTGGCGGCGTGCGAGAAGTGAGCGATATCCGTAACCTGCTCAATGCCGGTGCCGACAAGGTGAGTATCAATACCGCTGCCGTCCATCGCCCCGAATTCGTTTGCGAAGCAGCCGAGCGTTTCGGTACCCAGTGTATCGTCGTCGCTATCGATGCCCGTCGGGTGCCGGACAGCGAGCCGCAACGCTGGGAGGTTTATACCCACGGCGGTCGCAATGCTACTGGTATCGATGTTATCGAATGGGCTAAAAAAATGGAGGGCTACGGTGCCGGAGAGATCCTCCTCACCTCCATGGACTGCGATGGCACCAAAGATGGTTATGATCTGGCGCTGACTCGGGCGGTGAGTGATGCCGTGCATATTCCGGTGATCGCCTCCGGTGGTGTCGGCAATCTGGAGCATATCAAGGATGGACTCACCTCCGGTGGTGCCAGTGCGGCGTTGGCGGCGAGTATTTTCCACTTTCGCGAGTACACCATCAGCGAGTGTAAAGAGTATCTACAGCAACACGATGTCCCGGTACGGATCTGATCCACCGGGGATGATGGAATGTATTTATTTGGGAAAAAGGACTGGAAAAGCCCATGTCAAGGGACGCATGAACCCATCCCTGGGGCTTGTCGTTGCCATCCATGGCAACAAACACCCTTGCCATGGGAGTCCCCAGTCCTTTGTGGTCCATCGTGAATTGTTACATAGAATGTATTGGAGTTTGTTATGAGTCTGCTGGAGCAGCTTAAATTTGATAAAGACGGCCTGCTGCCGTGTATCACCCAAGACGCCGAAACCGGCGAGGTGCTGATGCTGGCCTACATGAACGCCGAAGCGGTTGAAAACACCCTGCTCACCGGCAAGGTTCACTATTACAGCCGCTCGCGCGCTAAGCAGTGGATGAAGGGGGAATCCTCCGGCCATGTGCAGAACGTGCGCGAGATCCGCTACGACTGTGACGGCGATACACTGTTGATCAAGGTTGAGCAAGTGGGGGTGGCCTGCCATACCGGTCGTCGCAGCTGCTTCTACAGTGTCTGGGATGGTGAGCAGGTAGCCATCGAGAGCGAGCCTGAGTTGGATACCGCCGCCATCTATGGTGAGCAGGATATCCTCGATGCCGTCTACCATGTCATCCAGGACCGTCGTCGCAATCCCGGTGAAAAATCCTATGTCCACTCGTTGTTCACCAAGGGGTTGGATAAGATCCTCAGTAAGATTGGCGAAGAAGCGACCGAAGCGGCTGTGGCCGGCAAGGGCGGTGATCGTGATGAGATTGTCTACGAAGTGGCCGATCTGTTCTTTCACACCCTGATTCTGCTTGGCTACTACGATCTGCCGCCGGAGCGGATCTACGCTGAACTGCGCCGCCGTTTTGGCTTGTCGGGGATTGAAGAGAAAGAATCACGGACAAAATAACAACATGGCCGGATATTTTGTCGGCCTGAAGGAGATAAAAATGAGTTTAACGCAACGCCTGACCGAGGCGATGAAAGAAGCGATGAAGGCCAAGCAACCCCTGCGACTGGGGGTGATCCGGTCGATTCGCGGCGCCATTAAGAATGCCGAAATTGACAAAAAAATTGTGATGAATGACGCTGATATCATCGGTGTGATGTCAACCCTGCTCAAGCAACGTCGTGAGTCGGCACAGATCTATCGTGATAATGATCGCGTCGATCTGGCGGAGAAAGAGGAGCAGGAGATCGTGGTGTTGCAGGAGTTCTTGCCGCAACAACTCAGTAGTGACGAGCTGAAGCAGTTGGTTGAACAGACAATTGCCGAGGTTGGTGCCACCTCCATGAAAGAGATGGGGATGGTGATGAAAAAGGTCACGGCGCAGACGGTTGGTCGTGCCGATGGTCGTCAGGTCAGTGAGCTGGTCAAAGCGTGTTTAGCCAAATAATTTCGTAGCGGGCAACGACACTGTCCGCTAAGTGACGAGGGTCAATTATGAACGGATTGGATATCGCTATTTTGGTAATTTTGGCGTTGTTTGTTGCCAAAGGGGCCTTGCGTGGTCTGCTTAAGGAGCTGTGCTCGTTACTCGGGCTGGTTGCTGCTGCGGCGATCGCTTTCCGTTTTTATGCGCCCCTGGCTCAATATCTGGCTGACTTGAGTTCAATGCCGTTGCAGCTGTGTGTGATTGCTTCGTTGCTGGTGTTGTTTGTAGCAACGATGATTATTTTTGCTGTACTAGGCGTCGTTTTGTCACGCTTTGTTAAGCTGCTGTTTCTCGGTGGCCTTAACCGGGTGCTGGGAGCGTTCTTCAGTCTGCTGCAAGGGACGCTGGTGCTGGCACTGGTGCTGTATGGCCTGTCGCTAGCCAGCCTGCCGAAGGCGGCACAACCGTACTTCAAAAATTCTCAGCTGCAACCGCCATTTGTACAACTTGGTGAGGCGATTGTGAAACACAGTGTGCAGTTGTTGGACAAGGTGTCCTGATCATTACAGCGGATGTTGTATGAACGATGGAACGTAAAATGTTGCAGGAAACCTTACATGTTTTAGAATTCAACAAGGTGATGTCGCTGGTTGCCCTGTTTACGGTGACCACTCCCGGCAAGCTGCTGGCTCAGCAACTACGACCATTGCAGAAGCTGGAGCAGGTTAGTGCATCGCTCCAACGGGTGGCCGAAGCGCAAAGCTTGCTTGGGGACAAGGGTTCGCCACCGTTGGGTGGTAGTTGTGATTTGAGCCAGACCTTGGAGCGGGTGCGAACCGAAGGGGCTTGGTTATCAGCGGCTGCCTTACTGGAAGTTGCCGGTAGTATCGATGCCGCGCGAGCGTGCCGTGGCTATTATGGTTCGGAGTTGATGGCTCCGGCCCTGACCGATGATGTGGCTGGTTTGCAGTTGCTTGGCGAGTTACGTGAGCTGATTCGGCATAGTATCGGCCCGGCGGGTGACGTGCTGGACAGCGCTTCATGGCAACTGTCCGATTTGCGTTCACAGAGCAAAGCATTACGGGGGCGGATCCGTTCGGCCCTTGAAGGGATGCTGAGCAGCAGCCAGTTCGACGGTGTTTTTCAGGATCAGATTATTACCGAACGTAATGGTCGCTATGTGGTGCCGGTACGAGCCGATTACCGGGGGCGGGTGAAAGGCTTTGTCCACGATGAATCCTCCAGTGGTCAGACGCTGTTTATCGAACCCGCTGCGGTATTGGAGCGCAACAACACGTTGCAGTCGTTGTTGCGTGAACAGCAACGAGAAATTGAGCGTATTTTGCTCAACCTCGCTGCTCAGGTTGGTGGGGCGCGCTCAGCGTTAAAGAGTAATCAGCAAATTCTTGCCCGGCTGGATTATTTTTCGGCGGCAGGCCGTTTTGCTCAGCGCACCGAAGCACAGGTGCCGCAGTTGACGACAAAGCGGCAGCTGGAATTGCTGCAAGTGCGCCATCCGCTGCTGTTGCTCAACAGTGATGGTACACCGCGTGATCAGGAAACGGTGGCCATTGACCTGCGCCTAGGGAAAAAACACGATACACTGATTATCAGTGGTCCCAATACCGGTGGTAAAACGGTGGCGTTAAAAACCGTCGGGCTGTTGTTTCTGATGGTGTCGGCTGGATTGCCGATCCCCTGTGATCCACGCAGTCGGGTCTATCTGTTCAGTAAAATATTTGCCGATATCGGCGATGAGCAGAGTATTGAGGAAAATTTGTCCACCTTTTCCGGTCATCTGTTACGGATTCGGCGGATTTTAAAGCATGTTGACGGCAATTCGCTGGTGCTGCTCGATGAGGCCGGCACAGGGACCGATCCGGCTGAGGGTGGTGCGCTGGCTTTGGCGGTGATGGATCGACTACGGGCCGTTGGTGCGCGGACGGTGGTGACCACTCACCTCAATATGATTAAGAGTTACGCCTATCTGCATGAGCGGGTTGAGAATGCGGCGGTTGACTTTGATCCGAAGACCCTGGCGCCGACTTATCGGCTCCATTATGGGGTGCCGGGTGCCAGTAGCGCTTTTACTATTGCCCGCACCATGGGGATTCCGGAAAAGGTTTTGACTCAGGCCGATAGTTATTTGGGCCGCGAAGAGCGCGATGGTTTGGAGATGGTTGAGCAGCTCAACCAGTTGCGCACTCAGTTGGAGCGTGATCTGCGCGATGCCCAGGCCCTGCGTGAGCAGGCAGCTAAAGAGCGGGAAAAACGGCGTAAGTTGCTCTGTGAGTTTGAAGATCAGCGTGATCAGTTGCTGAACAAGTCGCGACGGCGCGCCGAGCAGATGGTCAGTGAAACCCAGGGGCAGATGCGCCAACTGCTCAAGCAGGCTCGTCAGCAGTCGGCCGGTGACGGTCGCCAACATGCTGAGCTGATGCGTCAGGTGCGTGAAAGCAAAGAGCAGGTGCAGGCGCAACCGCTGCATGAGCAGCGGCGTAGCCAGGCTCCGCAGCAGGTTAGTGTTGGTGAATTGGTGCGGGTGGTGGCGCTCAATACCGAAGCAACGGTGCAGCGTTTGCCCGGTTCTGAGGTCGAATTGAATGTCCAGGGTAAGGTGATGCGGGTGGCAATGACCGCCCTCGAAGCTTTTGAGCCACGCCGTTTTGCTCAAACGGCCAAGGGGACGGCTGGGGCGCGTAGCCATGTCGTGCGTGAGAGTTTCAAGTCAAGTCTCGATGTGGTCGGTTGCCGGGTTGATGAGGCGTTGCCGCAGGTAGAACGATTGATTGATGATGCGTTGTTGCACAACTGGAAAGACCTGACGGTGACCCATGGTCGCGGGACCGGCGCTTTGCGGCAGGCGATTCGCGATTTGCTGGCACAGCATCGCGCAGTAACCGCATTTCACGCCGCCGATAATGCCCATGGTGGCGATGCCGTGACGGTGATCGAACTGGGCGACTGATCTGTTCAGCAAAAGTGCTTGCGCCACCCATTCCAAGGGGCGCATAAACCCATCCATGGGGCTTAACTGTCGCCATCCGGGCGACAGATACCCTTTCCATGGGTGGCACAAGCACTTGGATGATCTTGAATTAGATACGACTGGAGGGTTGATGGCAGGACGTATTCCGGAAGATATCATCATGCAGGTGCGTGAGCGGGTTGACATTGTCGACCTGATCTCCGGTTATGTGCAGCTGAAACACTCCGGGGCCAACCACATGGGGTTGTGTCCGTTTCATAATGAAAAAACACCGTCGTTTAACGTCAACAGCACCCGGCAGATCTTTCACTGCTTCGGCTGTGGCGTCGGTGGCAATGTGTTCAGTTTTTTGATGCGCATGGAGGGCATTGCCTTTCCGCAGGCGGTGCGCCGTCTGGCCGAACAGGTGGGGATTGAGATCCCCGAAGATGAGCCGGATGATCGGGAACTGCAACGGCGTAAAGAGCGCGAGCAGCTGGGTCAGATCTACGAGGTGGCGACGGATTTTTACCATCAGTTGCTACTCGACGATCCACGTGCGGCTCAGGCCCGTGGTTATATTCGTCGGCGTGGATTTGACAGTGAAGCGGTGCGCCGCTTTCGCCTCGGCTTTGCTCCCGATGGTTGGGACGTGTTATGTCAGCATCTGAAACAGCAGAATATTGATCCAGATCAGGCCAAGCAGCTGGGATTGATCCGCACCGGCCGCGAGGGGCGCAACGACTACGACATGTTTCGTCAGCGTTTGCTGTTCCCCATCGATGATCTGTTTGGCCATGTCGTCGCTTTCGGTGGCCGGGTGCTCGACGATAGTCTGCCGAAATATATCAATTCGCCGGAGTCGCCGCTCTATCACAAGAGCCGCATCCTCTACGGCTTGTTTCAGGCCAAGAACGAGATGCGTCGCCAGCGCAAAGTGGTGGTGGTGGAAGGCTACTTCGACCATCTGGCTCTGGTGCAGGCCGGGATCGAAAACGTTGTCGCCACCTGTGGCACGGCGCTGACCGCTGATCACGCCAAGGTGTTGAAACGCTACGTCGATCAGGTGGTGCTGCTGTTTGATCAGGACAAGGCCGGGCAGCAGGCCTGTTTTCGGGCCATGCCGGTGTTGCTGCAAGCAGGCCTACAGGTGATGACCCTTGCTCTACCCGAGGGTGATGATCCCGACTCCTGCGTGCGTCGTGAGGGTGCCGAGAAGTTTGGCGAACGCCTTGATTCGGCAGGTTCAGCGGTCGACTATTTTATGGTGATGACGCTACGCGATGCCGGTGACAGTGCCGAAGCTGTGGCTCGTGCCATTGATGCCGTACTGGTGATGATTCGCCAGGTGCCGGGTGAGATTGAGCGCAACCTCCATCTGGCGACCCTGGCGCGGTGCAGTGGTGTTGATCAGGCCGTGTTGCAGCGCCAGTTGGAGCGCACAACAGTGCCTGCCCGAACGGAAGCGCCGAAACCGCGACCTTCGCAACCGCTGGCTCCGGTGGTAGGATACGATGGGTCGCAGAACCGTGGACGTGCCGGAGAGCAGGTCAAAGAGCAGGGTGGCGACCTTAAGGCGCAGCGTTTGTTGCTGGCCTTGATGTTTGTCGATGCGTGTGCCGCTGAGCAGGTTAAGGAGGTTGGTGTTGCAACCGTTTTTGATGATCCTCTCTGTATTCGTTTAGCCGAGCAGATTCAGGATAGCTATAGCCAGCAGCGTCAGCCCGGTGAGTGGCTGCTCGATAATTGTGAAGATCCGCCGTTGCAGGATCTATTGACGCAGATCTTGCTCAGCGAAAAAGAACTTGTCAGTGATGAAGTAGAAAAGATTTTCGGTGATTGCCGTCAGGCGGTTCTCCGGGGTCAGCTAAAACAACGTAGAGCAGAGCTGCATACGCAGATGCGTGAGGCCGAGCAACAGAACGACTCGGACCGCCAGACAGTCTGTCTACAGGAATTGACCCGGATCAACCGTCAGCTCAAGAGCCGATAAATACAGAGTACCTGAAAAAAAATGACTGCACCCGTTGTGGTCAACAGGAGATAACCGCTTATGGCCAAGAAGACAAAAGAGGAAGAATTCCAACAACTCATCGAAACAGGTAAGGAGAAAGGTTTCCTGACCTACGATGAGGTGAACGAAGCTCTTCCCGACGACATGGTATCGACTAACCAGCTCGAAGATGTGATGACAATGTTCGGTGAGCTGGATATTGAGATTGTCGAGGCGGATCAAAAAGAGAAGCCTGCTAAAGAAGAGAGCGGTGACGAGGGTGGTGGTGATAGCAAAGAAGAGGGTGCCAGCTTTGAAGCCGGTGTCATCGGTCGCACCAGTGATCCGGTTCGCATGTACTTACGTGAGATGGGGCAGGTCTCTCTGCTGACCCGTGAAGGTGAAGTGGAAATCGCCAAACGGATCGAAGAGGGTGAAGGCCTGATTACCCAAGTTGTTCTAAAAACACCGATTGCTCTGCAAGAGGTGATTAATCTTGGTGATGAACTCAGTGAAGGCAATATCGGTATCACTGATATCACCAAGGATTACGATGAAGAGGAAGGCGCCGAAGCAGAAGAACGCCAGTATGAGCGAATCCTTGGTCTTATCGCACAGATTCGTGCCAAAAGAGATGAGCTTGACGAGCAGCGCCGTTTGAGTGCTGAAGGTAGCGACGATGAGAAAGCAGCGTCCGCCCAGCGCATTGATGAACTCAAGAACTCCCTGTGTGAGCTGATGCGTACCATGCGTCTCAAGGATCAGACCTTTGCGAAAATTGCTGCGCGACTCAAGGAGTTGACCAGCCAGGTCAAGAAGGGCTTGAGTGAAGTTTCCGCCTGTGAGAAAGAGCTTGGTTGTTCTCACAAAGAGATCCGCCGTTATCTGCGTCGTTTCCACAAAAATGATGATGAGGCGGCACTGGTGGCCGAAGAGTTGGGGAAAACCGCCGATGAGTTGCTGGTGGTTGAAAAACGGCTGAAGGGCGCTCAACGTAAATTCAAGCGTGTTGAAGAGGAAACCGGTTTTTTCCCAGAAGATCTGGTCGAATCCCTCAAAGAGGTCTATCGCGGTGAGTGGCGGGCCAAGGCAGCCAAGACCGAACTGGTGGAAGCCAACCTGCGGCTGGTGGTGTCTATCGCCAAAAAATACACCAATCGCGGTTTACAGTTCCTTGACCTGATTCAGGAAGGCAATATCGGCCTGATGAAGGCCGTCGATAAATTTGAGTATCAGCGTGGTTATAAGTTCTCCACCTATGCTACATGGTGGATTCGCCAGGCCATTACGCGTGCTATTGCCGACCAGGCCCGTACCATCCGCATTCCGGTGCATATGATTGAGACCATCAATAAATTGATCCGTACCAGCCGTCAGCTGGTTCAGGAACTCGGTCGCGAACCGATTCCCGAGGAGATCGCAGAACGGATGGATCTGCCGTTGGAAAAAGTCCGCCGTGTCCTGAAGATTGCCAAGGAGCCGATCAGTCTGGAAACACCGATCGGTGAAGAGGAAGATTCCTCGCTGGGCGACTTTATTGAAGACAAGGGAGCAGTGTCGCCCCTCGAATCGGTGATCAAGGGAAACCTGTCTGACCAGACTGCCGAGGTGTTGTCGACCCTGAGCGAGCGAGAAGAGAAGGTATTGCGCATGCGATTTGGCATTGGCGAGAAGTCGGACCACACCTTGGAAGAGGTCGGACAGGACTTTAACGTCACCCGTGAGCGGATTCGTCAGATCGAAGCCAAGGCGCTGCGCAAGTTGCGTCATCCCAGTCGTGCCAAGCGGTTGAAGAGTTTTGTCGATACTCCGTAACAAATGTGTGATGAAATCTTGACACGCTGGTTTTGATCTGTTAAACATAGCGGGTCTTGAACGAAGGCAGTTAACACAACTTGACGCGGGGTGGAGCAGTTTGGTAGCTCGTCGGGCTCATAACCCGAAGGTCGGAGGTTCAAATCCTTCCCCCGCAACCAATAAAACAACAGCCGATTCGCTAACCTAGCGAATCGGCTGTTGTCGTTTCAGCGCTATTCCCCCCCTGTCATGCTCCTTTTTGATTCTTCCCCTTAGTCCTGTTTGTGTCGATCATGACAGCTGGGCGATGCCGTTAATGGTAATAAATATCGTATGAAATGTGATCCTGGAGCCATTGTTAATGTGATGAAGATTTTAAACGCGATCAGGCCCAGGGCGGCTTGCTCTCCTTCTCCGGGCGGCTAGAATAGGATGGACGTAATGAAATTTTTTATGACAACAGTGCTGTTGCTTGGGGTATTGGCCAGTCCGCTGATGGCGGCAGCCTTGCCGCCCCTCGAAGGGTTGATTGAACCGAATGATCTGGTGGAGTTCAGCAGTCAGGTGCCGGGGATTCTCGAACAGGTCAACGTCGAGCGTGGTTCACGCGTTCACTGTGGCCAGGAGTTGGCCCAGTTGAAATCGGGGGTGGAGATCTCAGCCGTCAAGGTTGCGGCAGCGCGGGTGGAATTCGGTAAACGCAAGGCTGTACGTAACAGTGAACTGTACAAAAAACAGTTGATCTCCATCCACGACAAGGATGAACTGGAAACGGAGATTCAACTTGCCGAGTTGGAACTCGATGAAGCACGCGAGCGGCTGGCGCTGCGCACCATTATCAGCACCGTCGATGGCGTGGTGGTCGAGCGCAGCGGCGCACCGGGGGAATATGTCGGCGAAGAGCCCTTCTTAACCGTCGTCCAGCTCAATCCCCTCAATGTCGAGTTGGTGGTGGCGGTCGAATATTTTGGCATGATCAAACTGGGGACCACAGCCAATGTTCAGTTGGAACAACCGGTTGGCGGCAGTTATCGCGCTAAGGTGGTGATTGTTGATCAGGTGATCGATGCCGCCAGTGGCACCTTTGGTGTGCGGCTGGAGTTGCCGAATCCGCAGTTGAAATTGCCTGCCGGGTTGAAATGTCAGGTGGCCTTTTAGATAAAGGAGGTTCTGTATGAGATGGTTTGCCCTTGTCCTTGTGTTGATGTTGGCGCTGTGCACTACGGCCTGTGCCCAGCCTGAACAATTAACCATGTATCCTGCCGCCGATCCTGGCTATCAACGGATGCTGATCCACCTGCCTGCGGTGGACAATGAACAGGATTATGAGGTGGAATTGCAGGTGGGTAAGATGCTCGCTATCGATTGCAACAGCTATTTCTTTACCGGCAAAATGGAGCGTAAAATCATTAACGGCTGGGGCTATCCCTACGAAGTGGTCAGTGATATCAAGGGGCCGATGTCAACGCGCATGGCCTGTTCTCCGGGTGAAAGTGAAAAGGAAGGCTTTGTTCCCCTGTTGCTCGATGAGGTCAAGCGCCGCTATAACAGCAAGTTGCCACTGGTGATCTACGTGCCCGACGGTTTTGAGGTGCGCTATCGTCTCTGGACGGTTACCGGGCCAAGTCGTGCAGCCAATGTTGAATAGCAACAGTACGCGATCGCCGACATGATTCGCCAATGGACTTATCCGGGGGCGCAATTGTTACATCGCCATCCCTTTGCTGCTCAGGCTGATGATGAAACACAAGGGCTGATCCTTGGCACCTTTCCCGCTAAGCAGTTCACCGATCCGCGTCAGCCGCTGCGCGACGAAGACTGGTACTACAGCAGCGCCGGCAACCGGTTGTGGGAGCTGTTGTTCTACGCCTTTGCTCAATCGTACGCTGTCAATATCGGTAAACAGGCCAAGCAAAACTTGCTTCAACAACATCGGTTGGGGATCTCCGATATTGTCGAGCAGGCCTACCGTATCCGTAATTCCAATCAGGACAACAATCTGCATGTCCAGGCCGTGCGCTGCCTGGATGAGTTGCTTGCACAGGCTCCGCAGCTGACGCGGCTCTATTTGACCTCGAAGAGTATGTACAAAGAGTTCTTTTTGCCCGCCTATTTCGGTGACGGACAGTCGCTGCCGCAACAGGTCGATACCATTCGTGTCGATGGATCGTGCTCTGCCGAGGTTTATCGCTTCAGCCATGGCCATGAGCGGCAGATGGAGGTGGTGCTGTTGCCTAGCCCGGCGCGGATGCGGGCGGGGCTGGAGGCGATGAAGTCGTTGTATCGCAAGGTGTTTACAGGCTGTCACTCAAAACAAAGCCGGTTCTGATATTTCAGAACCGGCTTTGTCGTTCATCGGTCAAAAGAAGAAATTATCCAGCCATCGCCTGATAACATTGATCGTTCAAAAACTCCTCCACCACAGCCTCAATGCTTGGCCGACTGGCCACCGCATCCACTTGTAAACGACAATGACGTGCCGCCTGCTCCGTTGCAGTACCCATGGCCACGGTGTGTAATGGTGCCAACAGCGTTCCGGCGCTTGGACCGAGCAGTTCAGCCAGGGCCGTGGTGCTGGTCGCCGAGGTCAGGCAGATGGCCTCAAGTTGATTGCTTTCGAGCAATTGTTCGAGATAATCGCGATGTTTGATGGCGGTGGCGGTTGAGTACGCTGCCGGGGTGTCGACAACCGCACCGGCTTGCTGCAGCGGTTCCAGAATCGCATCGCTATCGTGTTCATGGCCCGGGCAGAGAATCCTGGCACCATTGACCTGTTGCTGTGGTAGGGCGTTAATCAAGGCAGCCCCGTTTTTCAACTCAGCGACGCTGAGCAGCAGATCCGCTTCGAGACCCTTGTTGCGTAATGCTTCGCTGGTTTTGCTGCCACAGGCGACCAGGGTGACACCGGCCAGGGCGCGTATATCCTTGCCGGCCGCGCGTAGCCGTTGCCATAGGCCATAGACACTGGTCGGACTGCGTAACACCAGTATGTCGTACTGTGACAGTTGCGCAACGGTGTCATCGAGGGGCTGCCAACTGGTCGGGGCAGTGTTTTCCATCACCTTTAAGCGCACCGGTTCGGCGCCGAGTTCTTTTAGCCGGTCGCTGAGGGCCGTCGATGCCGCCTGGGTGTGGGGGATAAGAATCCGTTTGCCAAATAGGGGTTTGCGGTCGAACCAGCGTAGCTGGTCACGTAATGAGACCACTTTACCGACAATAATCAGTGCCGGTGTTTCAATCTTGTTGATGGCCACCTGGCGTGGCGCATCGCTCAGTGTGGTTGCCTGGGTCTGTTGGTGAGCGGTGGTGGCGCGGCTGATGATGGCGACCGGGGTGTCGGCCGGGCGGCCGTGTTCAATCAGTTGTCGGCAGATGGTGTCGATATTGGTCAAGCCCATGTAAAACACCAGCGTGCCGTTGCCGCAAGCTAGTGCCTGCCAATCGATATCGGATTTCTCATCCTTGCAGGTGTTAACATGGCCGGTGACCAAGCTGACGCTGGTGGTAAAGTCGCGATGGGTCAGCGGGATACCGGCGTAGGCCGAGGCGGCAAATCCGGCGGTGATGCCTGGCACCACCTCGAAGGGGATACCGGTTTCAGCCAGTAGCTGCGCCTCTTCACCGCCGCGACCGAAGATGTACGGATCACCGCCTTTGAGGCGCACGACGCAGAGGCCAGCCTGGGCTTTTTTTACCAGCAACTGACTGATCTGTTCCTGAGGAAGCGAGTGGTTGCCCTTGATCTTGCCGACATAGATCAGTTCAGCGTGGGGCGGCGCTTCCTGCAGAAAGGCCGGGTTGGACAGTTTGTCGTAGAGGACGACGTCGGCCTGTTGCAGGCACTGCAGTCCCTTGACCGTAATGAGACCGGTATCGCCGGGACCGGCACCAACGAGATAGACCTGAGTTTTATTTTTCACATGACACCTCGGGGGGTAGAGTTGCGTTAAGTTGTTGCATAATCGTTTCTAGTCTGTGAGTCGGGGATACTGCTGGAGCAGTGTATCGACCAGTTTGTCCATATCGTCAAAGCAGTTGGTTTCTGTTTCCTGTGGTCGTTGGACGACGATCAACAGGCAATGTTCCAATTGCGTTGCTTCGAGTTTTTCCAGTACACCACCGGCGTTGCCGCTGTCCTTGGTGACCACCACACCGATCTGATGTCGGCGGATCAGTGCCCGGTTCTGCTCCAGGCTAAACGGGCCACGGCCGAAAATCCGTCCCGTTTCATCGAGACCGGCAGTGTCGCAGGCGGCAATCGATTCGGGATGATCGAGTATCCGGGCAAACAGCGGCAATCGGCAGTGATGGGCTTCAGCTACATAGGGGGCCAGATGGCGCGAGCCGGTGGTGAGCAAGATCGGATTGCCGCCGGAACAGGCGATCTGCGCCGCCTCGGCATGATCTGTCGCCTCAATCCAGCCGGGTTGCGCGGCCAGCAATGGCCGCCGCTGGTAGCGCAGATAGGGACGCATGGTCTGCCCGGCTACCCGGCGTGCCAGCTGATGTACCTCGCTGGCATAGGGGTGGGTGGCATCGACTAGGGCAACGATATCCTGCTCTCGGATCAGCGCCGCCAGTTGCTCACCGTTCAGCCGTCCACAGCGGCGGCGGATAGCCGGGTGGTCGCCGATGGCCAGCACCGCATCGGTGGCGGTGGAGACCAGCACCGCATAACCCGCCGTCGCCAGTTTCATCGCCAGCGGTGCCGTTTCACTGGTGCCGCCCAGCAGTAGAACGTTTGTTGCGTCCATCACCCCTTCCATCAGCTACTTATAGTAACCGCGCGGCGTCACCATCCGCCCATCGACAATGCAGGTGGAGGCGTTGCCGATAATCACCATCGAGCGCATGCCGATCTGGTGGTCAAAGATGTGGTCGAGATCGGTGATCACCAGCTGCTCATCCTCGGCACCGACTGCCGTGGCAATGCCCACCGGCGTGGTGCCGGGGCGCTGGGTGCGGAAGATGCGCACCGCCTCGTCCAGCTGCTTAATCCGTTTTTTGCTGCGTGGGTTGTACAGTGACACCACCATGTCGGCGGCGGCGACAGCTTCCAGCCGCTGAATGATCATCTCCCAGGGTACCAGCAGGTCGCTGAGGCTGATGGTGGCCGAGTCGAGCATCAATGGCGCACCCATCAGTGCCGCTGCTGAATTGGCGGCGGTGACCCCAGGGATCACCTCCATCTCAATGCTGTCACCTTCGGCGGCTGCCATCTCCATGGCCAGCCCGGCCATGCCGTACATGCCCGCATCACCGGAGGAGATCAGCGATACCACCTTGCCGTTCTTGGCGGCATCGATGGCGGCGCGGCAGCGCTCCGCTTCCTTCATCATCCCCGAGGTGACAGTCTGCTGCTCAGTGATCAGATCGGCGATGGAGGCGACATAGGGGCCGTAACCGACCACCACATCACTGTCGAGAATCGCTTGGCTGGCGCGCGGCGTGCGGTCCTGCTGGCTGCCGGGGCCTATGCCAACGAGGTACAGTTTTCCCTGGCGATCGCTATTGTTATGCCGTTGAAGGCTGTTTTCTGAAGTAGTAATGATGTCCTCCGTCCACAAAGCAGGGCTGCGGGTTCACTCACCGCAGGTAGATTGACGTTTTGTTCAACAAAGTCGGAATGCCCGAAGGGCAGGGTGCTGATCCTGATCAGCTTCGAGTCGATGATGCGCAGCGGAATCTCAAGCTCAGCCGCCGCCTGCAACAGTCCCGGTTCCTTGCCCTTGACATCGGCCGTGGCCAGGTAGCGTACATGCGCGATCTCCTCCCCGATCTGATTGAGAGCCGCGCTAATCGCCGCCTTGATCTCGTCAGCTGGTTTCCCCTTGCGGCAGCCGATACCGACGATCAGATCCTTCACCGCCTCGGTGGTGGTGGAGATCACCGGTTCGGCGCCGGTCAGGTTGCCGACCTTAATCGCTAAATCGTTGGCACCGCCTTCGTGGCCGCTAAGCACGCTCATGGCATGGCGAGCGCCGACATCCAGGCAAACCACCGCCGGATCTTTCAGCTTATGCTGTATCAGCGGGGCGATGGCGCGGACGACTACGCCGCAGGGGGCGATATACACCAGTCCGCTGTAGTGCTGGAAGATCTCCGCAGTCAGGGCATAGACCCGTTCAAAGGGGGTGATGCTTTCAGAACCTTTGATGGCGTGATGCAGGTACTGATCGACCTCCATGTCGGCGGCGATCTGCTCCATCACCTTGAGCCCCTGTTCAGAGAAAGTGATGACCGCTATTTTCACTGTGTATCTCCGTTGGCTGCTTCGGCGGCTCGATAGCCGTGGCTAAAGTGGCGGTGATACAGTTTTGATACCGGGATGTCGCGCGACAGTGCTTGGCCGACGATGATCATGGCTGTCTTGGTGAACCCTGCCGCTGCCACCTGGGGGGCGATATTGGCCAGGGTACCCTCGATAATCAGTTCATCGGGCCAGCTGGCGCGGAAGATGACGCCGATGGGGCAGTCGCTGCCGTAGAACGTGGCCAGCTCGTCGGCGACCTCCGCCAGTTTATGTACCGACAGGAACAGGCACAGGGTCGATTCGGTACGCGCCAGATGTTTCAGTTCCTGCATTTCGGGCATGGGGGTGCGGCCCGAGGTGCGGCTGAGGATCACCGTCTGCGAGATCTCCGGGGCGGTCAGTTCGGTCTTCAGCGCTGCCGCCGCAGCCTGGAATGAGCTGACGCCGGGGATCACTTCATAGTCGATAGCCAAGCGGTCGAGGACGTTCATCTGCTCGCGGATGGCACCGTAGATGGAAGGGTCGCCGGTGTGCAGGCGGATGATATCAATATCCTGTTGTTGTCCTTTGATGAACACCGCTTCGATCTCTTCCAGATTCATACTCGCCGAATCGTGGAGTTCGGAACCTGTCGGGACCAGGCCGACCACCTCCGGGCTGACCAGTGAACCGGCGTAGACGCAGATCCGGCAATTGCTCAGCAGTTGGTGGGCTTTGACGGTGAGGAGTTCCGGGTTGCCGGGGCCGGCGCCAACAAAGATGACTTTCATGGTTTTCTCCTGTTTATTGTTATTTTATTGTCATTTGCTTCAATTTCGTAGGTTTGGCACTGCCCACCGGTTCACTTGCTAGTGACCATTTCATATCGAACAATGTGGTCCCCGTTTGTAACGGCCGCTGCCTGTCTCAACGAAACGCTGAATAAATGCTCCTTGATCTCGCAACAATAGCTGCGAATCGCGAAGCGACTAAAGGCAGCAAGC